>NZ_JBKQWU010000131.1:0-4085 GCF_047275745.1 Amaricoccus sp. W119
TGAGCTGGCTGAGGGCTCCGCGCCCGGCGCGCTTGTGAAATCCGGCGAAGACCAATACCGAAATCCAACCTGCGGACTCGCGTCATGAGCGAGGGACCACCGGGGGGCAGGTCAGTCAGGCCGGACGAACAAGCAGCATCTCTGGAAGGGTCGATTTCTTCACCCCTGCTTGACCGCGCATGCGACGAAGCCCCGGGCGGGTGCACCGGGGCTTCGCTAAGTCGCTGATATGTTGTGTAAATTCTGGTTGCGGGGGCAGGATTTGAACCTGCGGCCTTCAGGTTATGAGCCTGACGAGCTACCGGGCTGCTCCACCCCGCGGTGATGGTCTGGCCGCGTCTGGGCGGCTTCGGATCGTTGAGAGAGCGTCGCGGTTCGAAGCGGTTCCTGATCCATGCGTTCGACAGGTTTGGCGGTGACCTACTCTCCCACGTCTTAGGACGCAGTACCATCGGCGCTGCGGCGCTTAACGGCCGAGTTCGGGATGGGATCGGGTGTTTCGCTCGCGCTAACGCCACCAAACCGGTGGAACGCATGGGAACCGGAGCCCCGCCGCCCTCGCGGGGGACATGGCTGTCCATGGCGGGGGGTCGGGGCTTCGAACCGTCACGAGTGTCTTTCCAAGGTTTCGGGTCCATGACTTCGTTCGGGGAAGGGGTTCGGGTGAACCCGTCTTCTTCCGGATCGGAATCAAGCCTGTCGGGCGATTAGTACTGGTCAACTGAACGCGTCGCCGCGCTTACATCTCCAGCCTATCGACGTGGTGGTCTTCCACGGCCCTCAAGGGAGACCTGGTTTCGAGGGGGGCTTCCCGCTTAGATGCCTTCAGCGGTTATCCTGTCCGCACATAGCTACCCTGCACTGCCGTTGGCACGACAACAGGTCCACCAGTGGTGCGTTCACCCCGGTCCTCTCGTACTAGGGGCAACTCCTCTCAAGTCTCCTACACCCACGGCAGATAGGGACCGAACTGTCTCACGACGTTCTAAACCCAGCTCACGTACCACTTTAAACGGCGAACAGCCGTACCCTTGGGACCTTCTCCAGCCCCAGGATGTGATGAGCCGACATCGAGGTGCCAAACACTGCCGTCGATATGGACTCTTGGGCAGTATCAGCCTGTTATCCCCGGCGTACCTTTTATCCGTTGAGCGATGGCCCTTCCACTCGGGACCACCGGATCACTATGGCCGACTTTCGTCTCTGCTCGACTTGTCAGTCTCGCAGTCAGGCGGGCTTATGCCATTGCACTCGACGAGCGATTTCCGACCGCTCTGAGCCCACCATCGCGCGCCTCCGTTACTCTTTGGGAGGCGACCGCCCCAGTCAAACTACCCGCCACACAGGGTCCCGGAACCGGATGACGGTCCGCGGTTAGACATCAGGCAGGACAAGGGTGGTATCTCAAGGATGGCTCCACGGGAACTGGCGTCCCCGCTTCGAAGCCTACCACCTATCCTGCACATGACCGGCCTGATGCCAGTGTGAAGCTGTAGTAAAGGTGCACGGGGTCTTTCCGTCTGACCGCGGGAACCCCGCATCTTCACGGGGAATTCAATTTCGCTGAGTCTACGTTGGAGACAGCGGGGAAGTCGTTACGCCATTCGTGCAGGTCGGAACTTACCCGACAAGGAATTTCGCTACCTTAGGACCGTTATAGTTACGGCCGCCGTTTACCGGGGCTTCAATTCAAGGCTTGCACCTCTCCTTTTAACCTTCCGGCACCGGGCAGGCGTCAGTCCCTATACGTCGCCTTACGGCTTCGCAGAGACCTGTGTTTTTAGTAAACAGTCGCCACCCCCTGGTTTGTGCCCCCCGCCAATGGTTGCCCATCAACGGGGCCTCCTTCTCCCGAAGTTACGGAGGTATTTTGCCGAGTTCCTTCAACGTAGTTCTCTCAAGCGCCTTGGTATGCTCTACCAGTCCACCTGTGTCGGTTTAGGGTACGATCTCATGGAGGGCTATTTCCAGGAACCACTTCGAAGCCAGACCAATCCGATAAGGCCTGACAACAGCTGCGATCCGTCACTTCCTCCTGGCCCAGGAATATTAACCTGGTTCCCATCGACTACGCCTTTCGGCCTCGCCTTAGGGGTCGGCTCACCCTGCTCAGATTAGCTTTAAGCAGGAACCCTTGGACTTTCGGCGACAGGGTCTCTCACCCTGTTTGTCGCTACTCATGTCAACATTCTCACTTCTGATCGCTCCACCGGTGCCTCACGGCCCGGCTTCTCAGCAAACCCCCGAGCCTCCGCGCATCCCTCTGACGAGGGAGGCAAAGAGGCTGGAGGTTATGTCACAGAACGCTCCGCTACCACGTGCTTACGCACATCCCGAACTTCGGCTCATGGCTTGAGCCCCGTTACATCTTCGCCGCAAGACAGCTTGTCTAGACCAGTGAGCTGTTACGCTTTCTTTAAATGATGGCTGCTTCTAAGCCAACATCCTGGTTGTTTTGGCCGTCTCACATGCTTTCCCACTTAGCCATGAATTGGGGGCCTTAGTTGCGGGTCAGGGTTGTTTCCCTCTCGACGCCGGACGTTAGCACCCGACGTCTGTCTGCCAGATAGTACTTCCCGGTATTCGGAGTTTGGTTAGGATCAGTAAGACTGTGGGTCCCCATTACCCATCCAGTGCTCTACCCCCGGGAGTATTCGTCTGACGCTCTACCTAAATAGATTTCGCGGAGAACCAGCTATCTCCGAGTTTGATTGGCCTTTCACCCCTAGGCACACCTCATCCCGACCTTTTTCAACAGGTGTGGGTTCGGACCTCCAGTGCGTGTTACCGCACCTTCATCCTGGACATGCCTAGATCACTCGGTTTCGGGTCTGATCCTACTAACTCATGCGCCCTATTCAGACTCGCTTTCGCTGCGCCTACACCTATCGGCTTAAGCTTGCTAGTAAGACCAAGTCGTTGACCCATTATACAAAAGGTACGCCGTCACCAATCACGTGATCCGAAGATCACACGCAGGCTCCGACTGTTTGTAGGCGTCCGGTTTCAGGGACTGTTTCACTCCCCTTGTCGGGGTGCTTTTCACCTTTCCCTCACGGTACTGGTTCGCTATCGGTCAGCAAGGAGTACTTAGCCTTCGAGGGTGGTCCCCCGATCTTCAGACAGGATTTCACGTGTCCCGCCCTACTTAATGCGTCCGTCAAAGCTTCGTGTACGGGGCTGTCACCCATATCGCCCAGCTTTCCAACTGGTTCCACTCACTTATCAGGCTCGGCTGGTCCGCGTTCGCTCGCCACTACTAACGGAGTATCGGTTGATTTCCTTTCCTACGGGTACTTAGATGTTTCAGTTCCCCGCGTTCGCTCTTTGAACCCTATATATTCAGGCTCAAAGTACCTGGTTCAATCGTCGATCCTTACCTGTCACGGCGTCGCCGCCACGCGCCAAACGGACCAAGGGTCCGCGCGGAGCGTACGTCTTCGCTCGCGCGAAGACATCAAACAGATAACAATCGAAGATTGTCAGGTGGGTTTCCCCATTCGGACATCCCGGGATCAAAGGGTGCTCTCGCCTCCCCCGGGCTTATCGCAGAGTGCCACGTCCTTCATCGCCTCTTGCTGCCAAGGCATCCACCAAACGCCCTTCTCGCGCTTGATCCGATCCAGAAGAAGACGGGCCCCTTTGCGTGTGGCTGGTTCAACCACAACCCGTCCTTGCATCTTCTGTCGGAAGTCTTTGGACCCGGACGCTTCCCTCGGCAAAGGAAAGCGCCGGTTGCGATCGACAAACGACCCCGAGGGGGCCAGATGTCCGATCACGGTCAGTATTAGACTTGGAAAGACTGTCTTCGTCGCCCTGGACCGAAGTCCGGACCGGCGCATCCCCCACTCGGGACACGCCCGAAGACGTCTCGTGTTTTTGCTCTCTTAACGATGTCAATTGTCGCGATCTCAACGATCGGACAGCAAAGCCGGCCCAAAAGGACACGCTTGGCAATCCAATCCAAACCACATCTCTCCAGATCCCGTAGCCAAAACGGGACCTGGTGGGTCGAGGAGGAGTTGAACCTCCGACCTCACGCTTATCAGGCGTGCGCTCTAACCACCTGAGCTACCGACCCAATC
>NZ_JBKQWU010000132.1:0-4076 GCF_047275745.1 Amaricoccus sp. W119
CTGAACGGCGGCGAGCTCACCTTCGATCCGTCCGGCACGGCCTACGCCAACCTCGTGATCGGCGCGCATGAGGAGGTAAGCTACAGCTACACCGTCTCGGACGGGACGGCGAGCGCCACCGCCGATGTCGACGTGGAATACTGCGGCGCGGTCAACACGCTCGAGACGATCGCGGCGAGCCTTCCGAGCACCGGGACGATCTCCGTCTCCGACGACAACTCGCCCGGCGGCGTCTACTACACGACGACGATCTCCGGGACCGGCGACGATCGTCTCGACGGGAAGTCCTTCGACATCGCCTACTGCCTGGTACAGGCTGACGTGCTCTATTTCGAGGTGGACACTCCGGCGGACATCTATCTCGCCGATGAGAGCTCGATCCCGAGCGGCGCTCTCGCCAAGCCGGAGCATCTCGATCTCGTGAACTGGATCATCAACCAGGGGTTCGAGAATATGGACAACGGTGACGGCACCGGGGCGACCTACACCGAGGCGGAGATCCAGGGGGCGATCTGGGGCCTGCTCGACGACTTGAACTGGGTCCCGCCTGGCACCGGCACCCGCGAGAACGCGACCGAGATCATGGAGCTGGCGCAAGCCGATGGCGAGGGCTTCACGCCGGGCGAAGGTGATGTCGTCGGCCTCTTCCTTCTGCCGACCGACGCGGCCACGCCGGAGGACAACGACCAGGCTTCGATCATCGGCGTGCGGTTCGAGGACCTCGCGCAGGACTGCTTCTGCCTTTGATGCCAAAGTCCAAGCCGGGCCCCCGTGGCTCGGCTTGGGTCCATCGCGGCGACGCGAGATTGCGAACTCGGGACGGTCGCCGCGCAACCCGCGGCGGCCGGAATCGATCGGGGCGCCCATGCGCCCGGCAGCCGAGGTCCGATCAGAAGAACGCCCGCGGACCGGTCTGGGCGAGTGGGCGGCCGAGTTGCTTCCGGCCGAGCCCGCGCCGTGGCCGGAGNGGGCGCCCATGCGCCCGGCAGCCGAGGTCCGATCAGAAGAACGCCCGCGGACCGGTCTGGGCGAGTGGGCGGCCGAGTTGCTTCCGGCCGAGCCCGCGCCGTGGCCGGAGCGCGCATCCTGGCGAAGGCGTAGCCTCCGCCGCGGTGAAGTTCCAGCGCCCCGCTCGACGGTAGCCGAAGACCGCCCCCGCGGGGCAAGGCGGTCGCGGCCGGGAAGCACTCGCCGGTCACCTTCGCGCGTACGCCGGCGCGGCTAGCCCGCGCGAATACGCCCGCGGCGAGCGGTCCACGCCCTGGCTCCGCGACAGGTCTTCGTGGATCGATGACCGTCTCCGGTGCCACCCCGCCCTCGCCCCGCGGAACCACGCGACCCACCCGCGTACCGACAGGACTGCTCGTATTGCGATGGTCATTCCCTGAATGAACCGCCCGTCGCGGGCGGGCCCAAATGAATCGCGCATGTCGCGGAGTTTCCTGCTATCGTCCCCAACTGTTTCTCGACTGCCCGTTGGAGAACGCCGTTGGCACGCAATTTCATTATGCTTTCGATCGACGACATGAGGATGCTCAGCAACTGGGGGCATTTCGCGCCTCTCGTCGAGACACCCAACATGGACCGCCTGATCGCGATGGGAACCGGTTTCGAGCGGGCGGTGTCGCAGGTTCCGCTCTGCAACCCGTCCCGCGCCAGTGTCCTTTCCGGGACGCAGCCGAGCCAGACCGGCATTCTCGACAATTCGGTGAACTGGGACGAGCGCATCAGCCCGGCCGACACGCTTTTCGGGGTCCTGAAGGCCGCGGGCGTTTATACCGCCTCCTTCGGCAAGATCTTCCATGACGAGATCGCCATGAACGCCCAGCAGCGGAGCGTCATGTTCGACGAATTCGTGATGGGCTTCCCCTACCAGGGCCCGAGCTCCCAGGTCATTCGCGATGAGGTCTGGCAGGACATCCCCTTCGACTCGGGGCGATACGGCGGGAACGACCTGCGCGACGATGCGACGGTCGCCCAGGCGCTGGACTTCCTGACCACCCGCGCGGGCGACCTCGCCGATCCGTTCTTCCTCGCCGTCGGCATCACCAAGCCGCACCCCAACTGGTGGGTTCCGGCGGCCTACTTCGACCTCTACGACCCGGCGGAGATCCGGGCGGCGCTGGCCCAAAGCCTGGAGGACGGCACGATCATCCCGGGCAACGGCGAGTATTTCGACGTGCCGCCGATGTCGGTCCCCTCCCCGAAGCATCCCCAGATCGCGGCCGACCTCGACCTCTGGGCCGACTACATCCACGGCTACCTCGCCTCGGCGAGCTACGCCGATGCGAAGGTGGGCCAGATCCTCGACGCGCTCGCCGCCGATCCCGCGCTCGCCGCGGAGACCTCGATCCTGTTCTGGAGCGATCAGGGCTACCATCTCGGCGACAAGGACCAGTGGGGCAAGTTCACCCACTGGCGCGAGGCGACCGAGGTGCCGTTCATCCTCGTGGAGCCCGGGATGGAGGGCGGGCAGCTCGCGCGCCAGACCGTCAGCCTCGTCGACATCTTTCCGACCGTGCTCGACTCGATGGGGATCGCCGTTCCCGCGCGCCTTGGGCTGCCCGGCGAGAGTCTGCTGCCGATCGCGGAGAACCCCGATCTGCCCTGGTACGATCCGTCGACCGGCCGGGGCATCGCGCTGACGACGATCAACGGCTCCGTCTCGATCCGGGCACAGATCCCGGATGGGGAAGAATACCGCTACACCCGCTATCCCGACGGGACCCAGGAGCTCTACAATCTCACCCAGGACCCGAACGAGCACGTCAACCGCGTCGCCTACGATACCGGGCAGGGCCTGACGGCGGCGGATGACGCCATCCGGGACACGATGAGCGCGCTGATGGATGACCAGCTGGACCAGAACGGCTACCGGTTCGGCGATGGGGTCAATCCGGTGACGGGGACCGCGGCGGACGAGATCCTGGTCACGGCGACCGAGGCCGGCACGACGAACATTCTCGCGGGCGCGGATGGCGACGATACCTATCTCCTCCATCGCGGCGCGACGATCACCGAGACCGCGGACGGCGGCACCGACATGATCGTGATGCGCAACAACGCGCTCGAGGCCGGTTTCGCGATCCCGGAGAATGTCGAGATCGTCCAGATCAACGGACCGCGGTTCACCGGCGACTCGGCGTCGAACCGGATCATCGGGAGCGCGAGCGCGAACCGGCTCGACGGCGAGGGCGGAGGCGATATGCTCTCGGGTCTCGGCAACGGCGACGTGCTGAACGGCGGCTCGGGGCGGGACACGCTGCTCGGTTCGCATGGCAACGACAGCCTCACGGGCGGCACCGGGGCCGACCTGCTGGAGGGCGGGACGGGAACCGACCGGTTCATCTACACGACGATCAACGACTCGACCCGGACGGCGCCGGACACGATCATCGATCTCGGCGGGCCCTGGAAGGCGACCGGTGGCGACCGGATCGATCTCTCGGCGCTCGACGCGAATGCGCTGCTCGCGGGCAACCAGACCTTCCAGTTCGGCGGGACGGGGACCGGGCGCCTGCGGCTCATCAACAACGGGAGCAACACGGAAGTCCTCGGCAACACCGACCGCGACAGCGCGCCCGAGGTCCGGATCATCCTGGCCGACGGAAGCACGCAGGCGAGCGCCTACGGAGCGGCGGACTTCATCCTCTGAGGCGCCGCCCGGCGCATGCCGGCGCCCGAGTGCTGGGCATGACGGGCGCACCGTTCGGGCAGTTGAGCGTTCCCGGGCGTCGGAGTTGCAAGGCGGAGCTGTCGTTCCGTCGGACTCGCGGATCAGCGGCCCGAGCGCATCGCGGTCTGCCCGGTTCGCCGGCGACCGAGATCGATCACCTCGCCAGCGGACACAACCGCGCCGAGAAGAACGCGGGCCCTCGCGCCTTCCTCGCGTCCCGGCTCAACGGCCGACGGCTCTTCGGCGCATTTCCTTCGGGGTCTGGCCGCGTACCCTGCGCATCGTGGTGTACCGGGGCACGGATTTGAGACAGCGCTTTGCGCCGGTTACGCCGCCAGTTTGACCGTGGCGGCTTCGGTTTCAAGGCCGAGTTGCGCGGCCCGGATCTGATCGGGCGTCT
>NZ_JBKQWU010000133.1:0-3872 GCF_047275745.1 Amaricoccus sp. W119
GCTTCCAGATCCGCCACGTCGCCGTTCCGGTAGCGATAACGCCGCGCCTTCGAGAGCCGGATGCCGTCGATGATCGAGGCGTGGTTGAGGCTGTCGGAGACGACCGCGTCCTCCGGCCCGAGCAGCGGTTCGAACACGGCCCCGTTGGCGTCGAAACAGGCGGCGAAGAGGATGCTGTCGTCATGCCCGAGGAACCGCGCGATCCGCCGCTCCACCTCTCGGTGCAGGCCCTGCGTGCCGCAGATGAAACGCACCGATGCCATGCCGTAGCCATGGCTCTCCATCGCCTCCCGGGCCGCTGCGATCAGCCGGGGATCGTCGGCCAGTCCGAGATAGTTGTTGGCGCAGAGGTTGAGCATTCTCCGGCCACCCGCGCGGACCCAGGTCCCCTGCGGTCCCTCGATCTCGCGTTCGGTCTTCCAGAGACCATCGGCGCGGATGCCCTCCAGAACCCCGTCGAGATGGGTTCGGAAGTCCCCGGAAGCTCTCGCGGCCGTGTTCGCCGGGTCCGCCGTCGCCGATTCTGTCATAGCAGAATGTCCTCCATTTTGACGGAACATGGACCCGGAACGGACCACATGTCAATATGACGGATAATGATCCGCCAAACCGGAACCCGCTGCTCGCGCGTTTCCCGGGGCATTCACGTCCCCTGAACGATCAGGATCGCCCGCGCGGCCGGGCCGACCGCGGCGATCTCATGCGGCCGGTCAGCGGGGTATTGCGCGACGTCGCCGGTGCCGAGCCGCGCTTCCTCCTCACCGGAGCGCACGATGACCTCGCCTTCGAGAACGGTCAGGTGCTCGCGGCAGCCCGGGCCATGAGCCTCTGATCTCAGTCGAGCCTCGGCCGAGAACACGAGATCGTAGACCTCGTGTTTGCCTACCGCCTCGGCGGGCGAGAGGATGCGGATGCGTACCCCGTCCTTCGAGGTCACCGGCGCCGCCTCGGCGGGCGTCACCTCGATCCCCGGCCGCTCGCGCCCTTCGAGCAGCCCGGCGAAATCTACCCTGAGCGCGCGCGTCAGGTTCCAGAGCGTCGCGACGGTGGGTGAGCTTTCGCCACGCTCGATCTGGCTCACCATCGAGCGCGAGACGCCCGAGAGCTTGGCCACAGCGTCGAGCGACAGCCCGCGGGCCCGCCTCGCATCGCGAAGGCTCGCGGCCAGTCGATCGTGGATCTCCGGACGGGCGTTCATGGTCGCGGCGGTCCTTCCTCGCCGGGAAGCCGGCTTCGCCCAGCCAGATAGCACATTTCGTTCGGGCGGGTCCAAGCGGATCGGACGCCGCTGCGACCGGGCCGATTGGCGAATCGGGGAGCGTCGTATATCATGGCAGTAATGAATACCGGGGGTAAGTAATATGAAATACACATTTTCAATCGCTGCTCTATTGTTCGCGGCGGGATCGGTATCTTCAACGGCGCAGGAGCCGGGAATGGCGCCGAACCCGGATTCGAGGTCGATCGAACTCGTGAACACGACCGACGCCGACCTGAATTATTCAATTCGCGCTCAGGGTGGAAGCTGGACGGACCATTCGATCCAGAGCGGTAAATCCAGCACGATCAACTGCGCGACCTGCGCCGGTCAAATGGTCGAATTCGCGATCGATACCGGCGGGACCATTCTTGACTATCAACTCGGCATCGGCGAGCGGCATGCGCTGTTCTGGAACGAGGAGCGGCAGGTCTGGGATCTGTACCGCATGACTCCCGGCCAATAGCGCGGCGGGAGGACACAGCCGGCGCTCAGGCTTCGGCGTCGGGCGCCGCGTGGTCGCCCGCGCAGAGGCCGTGATTGCCGAGCACCTCGATCACCCGGCAATCGGCGATCCTGCCGCTCTCGCAGTGCCGCAGCATCCGCTCCAATTCGCGGCGCAGCGCGTCGAGACGGGCCATGCGCGCATTCACCGCCGCCAGCTGCCGCGCGGCGATCTCGTCCGCGCTGGCGCAAGGCTCGTCCGGGCTGTCGGCGAGGCTCAGCAGTTCCCGGATCGCTTCCAGCGGAAAGCCGAGATCGCGGGCGTGGCGTACGAAGGTCAGGCGGTCGAGCGTCCGCGACCCGTAGAGCCGCTGGTTCCCGGCATTGCGCTCGGGCTCCGGCAACAGCCCGATCTGCTCGTAATAGCGGATCGTCGGCACCTTGACGCCGGTCGCCGCGCTCAGTTTTCCGATCGAGAGCATCTCCAAACCTCTTGAACCTCTAGTTGCTAGAGCACCTAGTTTCCCGATTCGATGGTGACAAGGGTAGGCGCCTAAGGGCGCGCGAGGGAGATCGGGATGACACAGAAACTGGCCGAGGAAGGCGAAAGGCGCCGGGAATGGACCGTGACCGGCATGGATTGCGCCGCCTGCGCGACCAAGGTGACGCGCGCGGTGGAACGGCTGCCGGGGGTGAGCGAGGTCCGGGTCGCGTTGATGGCGGAACGGCTGTCTCTCGCGCTGGAGCCGGGAACGGGTGACCCGGGCGCGCTCGAGACCACGGTCGAGGACACGGTCCGCAAGCTCGGCTACGGCATCGCGCCGAAGGGTCGCAAGGCGCCGCGGAAACAGGCCTTCGTCCTACCCGGCGAGACTCCCGCCACGCGCGACGACGATCATTCCGACCATGACCACGCCGGCCATGATCACGCCGACCATGATCACACCGGCCATGACCATGGTGATCACGATCATGGCGGGCAGGACGCGGCGGGCCATGCGGACGCGGCTCAAGGTGAGACGGCGCGCCACGATGGCCACGTCCATGACGACCCGGCCGACCGCGGCAAGCGCTGGTTCCAGACGGCCAAGGGCAGGCTCGTCATCCTGACGGCGATGCTGCTGGCCGCGGCCTGGGGCTTTGAACTGCTGACCTCAAGCGAGACGGGCTACTGGGCCTTCGTCGCCGCCTGTCTGATCGGCGTCGCCCCGGTCGCGAAACGCGCCTTCGCCGCGCTCCAGGCGGGCCAGCCCTTCACCATCGAGAGCCTGATGACGATCGCGGCCACCGGCGCGCTCTTCATCGGCGCCGCGGAGGAGGCCGCCCTGGTCGTCTTCCTCTTCGCCGTGGGCGAGTTGCTCGAAGGCGTCGCCGCCAACAAGGCCCGCGACGGCATCCGCGCGCTCGCCGATCTCGTGCCCAAGACCGCGATGCTCGAAATCGACGGCCGGACGCGCGAGGTTCCGGCCGACGCGCTGGAAATCGGCCAGACGGTGCTAGTCCGCCCCGGCGACCGCGTGCCCGCCGACGGCGAGATCATCGAAGGGACGAGCGGCATGGACGAGAGCCCGGTGACGNGCCAGACGGTGCTAGTCCGCCCCGGCGACCGCGTGCCCGCCGACGGCGAGATCATCGAAGGGACGAGCGGCATGGACGAGAGCCCGGTGACGGGCGAAAGCGTGCCCGTGACCAAATCGGCGGGCGATCCGGTCTTCGCGGGATCGATCAACGCCGAGGCCGCGCTCAGGGTCCGCGTGACCAAGGACCCGGCCGACAACACCATCGCCCGCATCATCCGGCTGGTCGAGGAGGCCGAGGAAGCCCGCGCACCGACGGAACGGTTCATCGACCGGTTCAGCCGCTGGTACATGCCCGCCATCGTCGCGGTGGCGGCGCTCGTCATCCTGGTGCCGCCGCTCGCGGCCGGACAGCCCTGGGAGACCTGGATCTATCGCGGACTCGCGCTTCTGCTGATCGGCTGCCCCTGCGCGCTGGTGATCTCGGTCCCGGCCTCCATCGCCTCCGCGCTCTCGTCGGGCGCCCGGCGCGGGCTCCTGATGAAAGGCGGCGCGGTGATCGAGGCGGCGGCGAAGGTGACGCGGGTCGCCTTCGACAAGACCGGCACGCTCACCCATGGCAAGCCCGCCGTGACCGACCTCGTGCCGGCGCC
>NZ_JBKQWU010000134.1:0-3855 GCF_047275745.1 Amaricoccus sp. W119
AACTACGGCGCGCGCGTCATCGTCTGCGTCGACGACGTGGCGAACGTGGCCGATCTCTCGGCGGCGGCGGAGAAGCATGGCACCACGATCGAGTGCTTCGTCGAGATCGACTGCGGCGCCGGGCGCTGCGGCGTGACGACGACCGAGGCGGTGGTGGAGATCGCGCAGGCGATCGACGCGGCGCCGGGGCTGAAATTCACCGGCCTCCAGGCCTATCAGGGCGCGATGCAGCACATGGACGGCTACGAGGACCGCAAGGCCAAGCTCGACGCCGCCATCGCCCAGGTGAAGGACGCGGTCGCAGGTCTCGAAGCGGTGGGGCTGAAGGCCGAACTGGTCTCCGGCGGCGGCACCGGCAGCTACTATTTCGAGTCGAACTCGGGCGTCTACAACGAGCTGCAGTGCGGCAGCTACGCCTTCATGGACGCCGATTACGGCCGCATCCATGACCAGGACGGCAAGCGCATCGACCAGGGCGAATGGGAGAACGCGCTCTTCATCCTGACGAGCGTCATGAGCCACGCCAAGGCCGACAAGGCGATCTGCGACGCCGGGCTGAAGGCGCAGTCGGTCGACTCCGGGCTGCCGTTCATCTACGGCCGCGACGATGTGAAATACATCAAATGCTCCGACGAGCACGGTGTCATCGAGGACAAGGAGGGCGTCCTGAAGGTCAACGAGAAGCTCCGCCTCGTGCCGGGCCACTGCGACCCGACCTGCAACGTGCACGACTGGTACGTGGGCGTCAGGAACGGCAAGGTCGAGACGCTCTGGCCGGTCTCCGCCCGCGGCAAGGCCTACTGAGCGACCACCGGACGAGCCCTTCGCGGCGTCCATCGCGTGACAAATGGACGCCGCGACGCTTCGCGGGGATACGGGCGTGGCCGGCCTCGCAGGCATGTGACGCGTTCTTCGATGGTTGGTGTCTTCATGGCAGGAGAGAAGAATGTCGCATGCTGAACTGACGGGCACGAACGCCGCCCCGGGCGAGGAGAACGCGCTCCGGCCGGTCACCGACGCCGAGAAGAGCTGGGGCTGGTTCGCGATCTTCAACATCTGGGCCAACGACGTTCAGTCGTTGTTCGGCTATAGCCTCGTCGCGTCGCTGTTCATCTCCTACGGCGTCAGCGGCTGGACCGCCTTCGCGGCGCTCATCGTCGCGGGTCTCATGGTGATGTTCCTCGTCAATCTCTCCGGCGCGCCCGGCGAGAAATACGGCATTCCCTATCCCGTGCTGGCGCGGGCGAGCATGGGAACCTCCGGCGCCAAGCTGCCGGCGATCCTCCGTGCCACCGTGGCGGTGTTCTGGTACGGTGTGCAGGTCTATTTCGCCTCGACGGCGCTGGCGCTGCTGATCCGCTCGATCACCGGCATCTCCGGCGGGGGCGAGTTCCTGGGGCTGACCGGGATCGACTGGATGTCCTTCCTGCTCGTCTGGGTCTTCCACATCGTCATCTTCTGGCGCGGCATGGGCTGGGTCGAGACCTTCCTCAATATCGCGGGACCCTTTGTCTATCTCGTCATGATCGGCCTCGTCGTCGTGCTTTGGCAGCGCTCGGACGGGCAGCTCCTGTCGGCGGCGCGGACGATCTTCGCCAATCCGGAGGGCACCTGGGTCAGCGAGATCAACGGCTTCATCGCCATCATCGGCACCATGGTGGCCTATTTCGCGGCGGTGATGATCAACTTCAGCGACTTCTCGCGCTATGCGAAGGACCGGCGCGCGATGGTTCTCGGCAATCTGGCGGGACTCCCGTTCAACATGATCCTGTTCTCGGGGCTGGCGCTTCTCACCACCGCGGGCGCGGCCGTGGTCTTCGGCGAGGAGATCATCAATCCGACCGAGATCGTGGAGCGCACCGACAGCGTCCTCCTGAGCGCGATCGCCGCGATCACCTTCTTCGCCGCGACGGTCGGCATCAACCTCGTCGCGAACTTCATCCCGGCCGTGAACGGCATTGCCAACCTCGCGCCGGAGCGGATCACCTTCCGGGCCGCGGGCATCGTCACCTCGATCTTCGCGCTGGTGATCGGCGGTCTCTGGACGAGCTTCATCAGCGAGTTCGGGATCAGCGGCTTCGTCAATACGCTGGGCGCGACGCTCGCGCCGCTCTACGGCATCATGATTGTCGACTACTATCTGCACCGGAACCAGACGCTCGACCGCGCCGGTCTCTATGATCTCGACGGCGGCCCGTATCACTACGGCGACGGCTGGAACCGGAACGCCATTCTCGCCTTCGGGGGCGCCGCGGTCTTCTCCGTCGCCTCGGTCTGGGTGCCGGCTCTCGCTTGGCTCACCGGCTATGCCTGGCTCATCGGGGCGGGGCTCGGGGCGCTGATCTTCCACCAACTTTCCGGGCGGCGCGTGAACGCCTGACAGAGACCCGGATGCGCGCGCGGCACCGACGCGCGTGTCCGGGGCCCGGGTTCATGACAAGACAGGAGTATGTCGATGCTGATCGTACCTGAGAACCGGATCGCCGAGCTGATGACGCCCGAGGACGCGTTCGAGGCGGTCGAATCCGTCTTCGCCGCGATGGCGCGGGACGAGGCCTACAATTTCCCGGTGATCCGCGAGGCGATCGGCCACGCCGACGCGCTCTATGGTTTCAAGGGCGGTTTCGACCGTGCCGGCGCCGCGCTGGGGCTGAAGGCGGGCGGCTACTGGCCGAACAACCACGAGCGCGGGATCATCAACCATCAGTCGACGATCTTCCTCTTCGACCCGGATACCGGCCGGGTCGCGGCGGCGGTCGGCGGAAACTACCTGACGGCCGCGCGGACGGCGGCGTCCTCGGCCGTGTCCATCAAGCATCTGTCGCGTCCCGATTCGAAGGTGCTCGGCATGATCGGCGCAGGCCACCAGGCTGCCTTCCAGATGCGCGCGGCGCTGCGCCAGAGAGATTTCGAGAAGGTGATTGGCTGGAATCTTCACCCCGAAATGCTGTCCCGTCTCGCCGATATCGCGACCGAGGCCGGCCTGCCCTTCGAGGAGGTCGATCTCGATCGGCTGGGGGCCGAGGCGGATGTGATAATTTCCATCACCTCGAGCTTCGCGCCGATCCTGAAGGCCGCGCAGGTTTCGCCCGGCACGCATATCGCCTGCATGGGCACCGACACCAAGGGCAAGCAGGAGGTCGAGCCCGAATTGCTCGTGAGGGCCGCGGTCTTCACCGACGAGGTCGCCCAGTCGGTCTCGATCGGCGAGGCGCAGCACGCGATCGCCTCCGGGTTGATCGAAGCCTCGGCGATCACACCGATCGGCAAGGTGATCGCCGGCGCCCATCCCGGGCGGAGCTCCGCCGAGGAGATCACGCTCTTCGACGGAACCGGGGTCGCCCTCCAGGACCTCGCCGTGGCGAGCGCGGTGGTCGAGCGCGCCCGCGCCGCCGGTGTCGCGACCGAGGTCGAGATCTGATCCGTTCGGGAGCGCGTCGGTCATGCCGGCGCGCTCCCGGGTCTTCCGCCGTCGCGCGTGCGCGAAATAAAGTGGCTGGTTCACCACGACGATTGTCTGTCTTGTTGCTTTAGGGGCCTCCCGCGCTATGCTGCGCCGCATCGGACAGGGCGAGCCTCGGCTTGCACGCCGGCTTGCGCGCGGGGGCTCTCCGTGCTGTCCTGAAACAAAAACAGGGTCCATGGAGTGGGAACGCCAGATGCCAGATGACATGCACGAGCCTTCGGAAGAGACGGTTTCGCGGGCGCTTTTGGGCGCGGATGGGTATGAGGAGATGTACCGGGCTTCGATCGATGATCCGGACGGGTTCTGGGGGGAGCACGGGAAGCGTCTCGACTGGATCACGC
This sequence comes from Amaricoccus sp. W119, assembly GCF_047275745.1. Taxonomy (NCBI): domain Bacteria; kingdom Pseudomonadati; phylum Pseudomonadota; class Alphaproteobacteria; order Rhodobacterales; family Paracoccaceae; genus Amaricoccus; species Amaricoccus sp. W119. The sequence goes on from NZ_JBKQWU010000134.1 coordinate 3,808, forward strand.
CGTTCGAGCGGGTGAAGAACACCTCCTTCGCCTATGACGATGTGTCGA
>NZ_JBKQWU010000135.1:0-3639 GCF_047275745.1 Amaricoccus sp. W119
CGGTCCTGCCAGTCTCTCGCGTTTCCTGGCCGTCTTCCGAAAGCCCGGCGACGATGAGGGTCGCGTTTCGAGGATCCACAACTCGGTCTTTCTCACCGTGAAATACGATGGTGCGCGGCGCATTTCCCTTGGCGGAACGGACAGCCCCGGGCCCCTGACCACGCATCGCCGCGAAGGCCGAGGCGACGTTGCTCGCTGAACGATATGGAAGACCGGAATGGATCCCGACGGCCGCGAACACGTCTGGATGCGTCGCGCCCAGCACCGCCGCCATCGCCCCTCCCGCCGACAGCCCCGCCACATAGACCTGATGCGCGGCGAGCGCGAACTCCTCGGCCAGCTTGCGCGCGATATCCGCGAGGATCGCCGGCTCTCCGCCGTCGCGGGCCTGGTGAGCCGGCTCGAACCAGTTCCAGCAGCGCGAGATATTCGCGCCCCCGGGCTGTTCGGGGTAGGCCACGATCATCTGGGCATCTTCGGCCAGCGCGTTCATCCCGGTCCCGACCGCGAAATCGTCCGGAGTCTGCTTGCACCCGTGGAGCATCATCACGAGCCCCCTGAGCTCCGATCGCGGGCAGGACGGGATGAACAGCCTGTATCGTCGCGTGCCCGCCGCGCAGGCATGTTCGCGCCAGACGAAGCTCGCACCCTCGGGAGTCCGGGGAGCTGGTCGCTTCGACCCTGGAGGGGTCAGGGGGCCAATGTCATCGAGCATCGCGCGGCCGCCGCGGAGCAGCGTCAGCACCTCGCGGAGCGAGCGTCGTGGCTCGGATTTCGAAGCAGGCGGCGTCGCGTGCCACTCGTCGACGACTTCGGCGTCCTCGATCTCCGGCGCGACCCGGCTTGCCTTGTGCGGCGAGGCACTCGCGGCTCCGGGTTCCGGCCGCCCGGCGAGCGCCGCCTGGATGATGGCGGTCGCATCGACGAGCTTGCCCGCGCGCACCGAGGTCGTGGCGTGGGACATGGCCCGCGCGAATTCGCTGTTCATCGTCTCTGATCCTTCCGAGAGCTTGGCCTAGTTGATCCTGTCGGCGAGGGCTCGCTTGACCTCGGCGCTGGCCTGCACCGAGCCGAGAACTGTGATGGATGCGATCGAGGCGCGCGCGAGGTCCGGGGTCACATCCTTCGCGATGCGCAGCAGACCCACCACGCGGAGGCGCAGCGGCGCCCGCCGCGCCCGCGCGTCTTCGAGTTCGGCGACCGTGACCTCGCGCAATCCGAGCTCGAGCGAGTGGCGTCCCAGCGATTGGGCGAGCTCGCCGGAGTGGGTCGCGAGCTGGCCGCGGATCGCGGAACGGATGAAGTCGGTCCGGTTGGAGTAAAAGCCTTCCCGCACCAGCAGGTCGATCCGGCCCAGGTCGACATGACCGATGTTGATCGTGAGCTTCTCGGTCTCGCTGCCCCGCTCGCCCTGCATCTGTTTGCCCCTTCGCACTCCACAGACCATCCATGTGGATGGTATGTGGATGGTGTTCGGGCTTTTGCAAGACCGGGCGCGCGCTTTCGCGCGATACGCGGCCCGAGGTTCGGAGTGTCGACGAACCCTGCCCGAGCAAGGAAACGTCGCGGCCCCGTCGCGGTCTTCCGCTTCGATGCGCCGCGGAACTCGCGCGCCCAAGGACACGGCGCGCCATCGAGCCGCTTGGCCGATCTGGATCTCGCGCCCGGGCGTGCTAGCATCCCACGGATGCCGGATACGAAAGTCGTCCCCGAACGCGATCACCGCCAGCTGCGCCAGCTCATCACGAAGCTGTCGGAAGGCATCGTCCTGATCGACTTCGACCAGACGATCCTCTGGGCGAACGAAGCGGCGCTTCGTCTGCACGGGGTCGAACGTCAGGAAGATCTCGGCGGGGACGTCGATGGGTATCGACGCAGCTTCAGGCTGACGTTTCGGAACAATCATCCCGTCAAAGCCGGAGAACACCCGATCGAACGGGTGCTGACCGGCGAGAAGCCGCGCGACGTCGTCGTGGAGGTCGCACCGGTGGCGCGGCCGGATACGACCTGGGTGCACGCCATCCGCTGCGCGGTCATCACGGACGCCGACGGGGAACCGGATTATCTGGTGCTCGTGATCGACGACCAGACCGACCGCTACGAGGCGGAGGATCGCTTCGAGAGCGCGTTCAATGCCAATCCCGCGCCAGCGCTGATCTGCCGGGTGTCCGACCTTTGCTTCATCCGGGCCAATCAGGGGTTTCTGGCGATGACCGGCCTCGGCAGGGACGAGGTCGTAGGACACTCGATCTATGAGCTCGATATTCTGCGCGACGTCGATGACCGCTCAGAGGCTCTCGCGAAGCTGACGCAAGGAGAGACGATCGCGCAAAGCGAGGCGACGCTGCTGCTGCCGGACGGTTCGAGCAAGGGCGTGATCGTCGCGGGCCAGCCGCTCGATCTGTCGAACGAGCGATGCATGCTTTTCACCTTCGTGGACCTCGAGCGGAGGCTTCAGGCGGAAGCTCTTCTGCGACAGAGCGAGGAGCGCTTCTCCAAGGCCTTCAAATCATCGCCGGTCGCCCTGGCCGTCGCAGCCGCGAGCAGCCTGCGGTTCATCGAAGTGAACGGGGCGTTTCTGGCGCTCACCGGTTTCGCCGAGGACGAGCTCGTCGACTCGACCCCGGCCAATCTCCGGATGTGGGCGGATCCCGGCACTCAGGAGCGCCTTCTGCGGGAACTGGAAACCTCCGACAAGCTCACGCAGCAGGAGCTCAGAATTCGAACCTTCGACGACACGGTGCTGGATGGTTCGATCGCTGGCGATGTCATCAGCATCGACGATACCCGATGTGTCCTCATCGTCCTCCAGGACATCACGGAGCGCAGGCGGTCGGAGACGGAACTCATGTCGGCGATCGACGCGGTGCTGGCGGACACCGCCTGGCTCAGTCGGGGTATCGTGGAGCGGCTGGCGGGACTGCGGCAGCCCAACAGGGTGGCCCAGGCCGGGGTCGATCTGGCGTCGCTGACCGACCGCGAGCGCGATGTGCTCGGCTTGATCTGTGAAGGCGCGACCGACGCCGCCATGGCGGACCGCCTGCGCCTGTCCCGGCACACCATTCGAAACCACCTGTCGTCGCTCTATCGCAAGATCAATGTCACACATCGCGGCGCGGCGGCGGTCTGGGCCCGCGAGCGAGGCATCACCGATCACGCATCCGCCCAGCGACCCCGGAAGGCCAAGAAAGGCTAGTTTGTACTAGCTGAACTGAGATCTTTCGGCCTTGGAGCGCGGCTGTCCCGGACCAACCTTCATCGTCTCACACGCGGCGTTCGTCGAAACGGTTTGGCGAGCGTCATTCAGGGAGACGATCATGGACAAGGACCGGGTGAAGGGCGCGAAGGACCAAGCGGCCGGATCCGTCAAGGAAGCGATCGGCAAGGTCACCGGTGACAAGCGCACCGAAGCGGAGGGCAAGGCGCAGAAGGCGGGCGGCAAGGTCCGCCGGAAGGTCGGCGAGGCGAAGGACGCGGTCCGCGACAAGTAGTCACCGCGCCAGCGGCCCTCATTCCACGCCGTCCGGCGTAATCGTTGTTGGACGACGGGGATCTGTCTCAGGCTCTTCGCCGATCGCATGATCCCGACCCGGCGTCCTCTCGCCTAGCCTGGAGCCGCGCGCGGTGGCGACCCCGCGC
>NZ_JBKQWU010000136.1:0-3624 GCF_047275745.1 Amaricoccus sp. W119
TCTGGCGACGATCCGAGAGCGTGAGATGGCTGAAGCGCGTCTTCATTCAGGATGTCCTTTCGCTTTCCAACATCCTGCCAGATCTCAAAAGTCGCAGTTCAGAATAGCGCGTACCCGCAGTCGTGATGATGTTCAGATAATGTTAATTATGTTACATAACCCCCGTGTCCAGAACCACGGTGCCGGATAGAGGATCGACGGACCGCTTTCCTTACCGTGTAAATGTACCTTCAAAGTTCCGGGAGCGCCTTCACATAGTTCTCGGCCATGACCGCGATATGTTTCTCAAGAACGCTTAACAAGGTTGCTTCGTTACCTCTATCAACGGCGCGGCAGATCTCCAGATGCTCATCGTGGGTTCGCGTCGTGTAGATCCGCAGCGGCACGGACAGGTGCGATCGGAGCGCACTGATCCTTCCTGCGATCAGTTCGTGCGCCTGCTGATAGTAGATGTTGTCGCAGTATTCGAAAAATGTAGCGTGAAAATCCCCATCACAGGTCGTGTAGGCCAGAATATCATGCTCGCTTCGCGCGACTTCCATCCGCGTGATCACATCATGCAGGGCTTTCGACATCTCCGCCGGAGCATTGCGTATCGCCAGTTTCGCCGCGCCCAGTTCGATCTGACGCCGGAAGTCCACCAGCATCTCGATGTCGCGCGCGTTGGGGCGAAAGACAACGCTGCCCCGCCGGGGCAGCACGGTGAGCAGTCCCTGATGCTGGAGAATCGAGAAAGCCTCGCGAACGGGTGTCCGGCTGACGCCCAACTGGCTCGCGACGCGTTCCTCGGACAGGGTCTCACCCAGCCCGATCCTCGTCGAAATGATGGCCGCCTTGAGCTCCTCCGCGACTTCCATGGCGAGTGTGCGCGGGCGGCTGAGGCGTCCGAGGGACAGGGATCTCTTGGCCTTTCGCTCACCCGACATATCGGCCCCACCACACCTGCTTCCGTGCATTAAAGAGCAGTCCCGCACTGAAATCAATCGGCTAATCATGTATCTAGCATGCAGTATTCTACATGCTCGGAGGGACGCATGGCAAGGGCGGTGGTGGCGAGATCGTCGCGTCGCGGCTGTCCGGGACCAAACCGGCCAACGCTGCCCGGTCGAGCGCCCGTTTGACCGGGTTCCGATCGGGGCACCGAGAATCGCAATTGACATACTGTATGTCAGTATGTCATGAGTGATCGAGAGATGCGAGCGCGCGGGAACGGGCTCCCCCGAGGCTCGAAACGCCGGGGCGGCTCATCCGGAGGCGGATCGGCGATGTCCAATGGGATCATCGGCGCAACTGAGCAAAGGCTGTGATATGACTGGGAAACTTGAAGGCCAGGTCGCGATCGTCACTGGCAGCGCGCGTGGCATCGGACGCGGCGTCGCCAAGCGGATCGCCGAGGATGGTGCGCGGGTCATCATCTGGGACATCGAGCCCCGGCATTTCGACCCGGCGGCCGCCGGGTTCGAACCGGCCGCGATCATGGCCGTCGACGTCGCCGATCCGGACAGCGTCGCCCGGGCCGCCGAGGCCGTCCTGGCCGAGCATGACACGCCCTCGATCGTCGTGAACAACGCCGGCATAAACGGTCCGGTGGCGCCGGTTGCCGACTACGATTACGAGACCTGGAAGCGCGTCGTTCAGGTCAATCTCGACAGCGTCTTTCTCGTGAGCCGCGCCTTCGCGCCGGCGATGGTCGACCAGGGCTACGGCCGTATCGTCACCGTCGCCTCCATCGCCGGCAAGGAAGGCGTGCCGGGCATCGCCGCCTATGCCTCGGCGAAGGCGGGCGCGATCGGTTTCACCAAATCCCTCGCGAAGGAGCTGGTGACCACCGGGGTCACCGTCAACGCGGTGGCCCCGGTCATGGTCGAGACCGAATTGCTGGAGCAGATGACGGCGGAGCATATCGCCGCCTCGAAGGCCAAGATCCCGATGGGGCGCCTGCTCACGATCGAGGAACTGGCCGCCGTGGTAGCTTTCGCGGCGAGCCCGGAATGTTCCTTCACCACCGGTTTCGTCTTCGATGCCTCCGGCGGGCGGGCGACCTACTGATGGCACGTCCGATCGGACTCGCGCATCTGACCGCGATCGAGCTCGACTCGAAGGCCCTGATCGATCTGGCGGCGGACGCGGGTTATGCCTCGGTGGCGCTGCGACTGCGTTCGGCCGCGCCGGGGACCCCGGTCTATCCGCTCGCTCCGGGCTCGGCGGAAACCGCGGCGCTTCGCGACCACGCCCGTGCCCGCGGCGTGGCCGTGAGCGAGGTCGAACTGATCCCGATTACGCCGGACCTCGATCTCGCCTCCCTGCCCCCGCTCCTCCAGGTCGCCGAGGAACTGGGCGCGACCGGACTGATCGTCACCGGCGACATGGATTGCAGGGATCCTGCTCATCGACCGCTTCGCGACGATCTGCCAGTCCGCGGCCGAGCACGGGTTGCTGGTACATCTCGAATTCATGCGCTGGCGTCCGGTCGGCACGCTCGCCGAACATCACGGCCTCAATGTCTCGCACGCCGCGCGATCCCACGCCCCGCCGGCACCCGTGTCAGGGCGCCAGTCGGCAGGTTTCAGTCGATCGCCTCATATCGCGGAATAGCGGCGCGGTCTTCGTCGTTCGCGGGCCGGAAGCGGATGGCCTGGCCGCCGCCCGGCGCCAGGCGCAAATCGAGGCGCGTGGAGGCATCGACGATGACATCGGTGATCTCGATGTCGAGCGGGTCGGATCGCCAGTCCGCCCGCGGGCCGTCGCGATAGATCTCGGCGACGTAGTCACGACCCGGGTCGAGAAACGACAGCGGCGCGTCGAGCATCCGCCCGACCCCGTCGGTGATGCCGCCGAGATACCAGTCGTCACCGCCCCGTTCCTTGCGCGCGATCGTGACGTAGTCGCCGATTTCCCCATTCAGGACACGCGTGTCGTCCCAGTCCACGGCCACGTCCTTGATGAACTGGAAGGCCGCGAGATTGGTCTCGTAATGCTCGGGAAGATCGGCCGCCATTTGCAGGGGGCTGTAGAGAACGACATAGAGCGCGAGCTGGTTGGCCAGCGTCGATGGCGTGTGATGCGACTTGTCCGGCCCGAGGTCGAAGATGCCCGGCGTGAAGTCCATCGGTCCGGCGAGCAGCCGCGTGAATGGCAGGATGGTGGTGTAGTCGACCGGGTTCCCGCCGCCGCCGGGCGAATTGTACTCCTGCCCTCGGGCTCCCTCGCGCGACATGACATGCGGATATGTGCGGCGCAGGCCAGTGTCCTTGACCGGCTCATGCGGGTTCATCGCGATCCTGTGCCGGGCAAATGCCTCCCGCGCGCGTGCGTCATGGTCAACCATATACTGGCCGTAATGCCATTCCGTCCGCATGACGCCATCGGCGTCCTCGTGCTCGATACCCTGTGCGAAATCGACATAGCCCAGCTTCACCGAGGGCACACCATGTCTGGAATAAAGCGCCAGGGCATCTTCGAGCTGCGCCTCGTAATTGGGCACGGCGCCGCCGGTCTCGTGATGACCAATGACCTGCCCCCCGGTGGTCCCTCGCTCATGACGCGAGTCCGCAGGTTGGATTTCGGTATTGGTCTTCGCCGGATTTCACAAGCGCGCCGGGCGCGGAGCCCTCAGCCAGCTCA
>NZ_JBKQWU010000137.1:0-3575 GCF_047275745.1 Amaricoccus sp. W119
TTCGCCGAACTCGCGCTCAAGGTCCGGGCGGCCGCGCAGGCGCCGCGCGGGCTCATCGGCGCGCGGCCTCGGCACGATCCGCCCGCGGCCGACTTCAATCCGAACGGCCGGATCGTGGCGATCGGCGCCTCGACCGGGGGAGTCGACGCGCTCATGTCCGTCCTCTCCGCGTTCCCGGCCATGTGCCCGCCAACGGTCGTCGTCCAGCACATGCCGGCCAGCTTCACCAAGGGCTTCGCGCAGCGGCTCAACCAGCACTGCGCGGCCGAAGTGGTCGAAGCCTCCAACGGCATGCCGCTCGAACCGGGACGCATCCTGATCGCGCCGGGCGGGCCGGCGCATCTCGAACTCCGCGGGCGTCGGCGGCCGGTTTGTCTGCTGTCGCCGGGCGAGCTCCAGTCGGGGCACCGTCCGTCCGTCGACGCGCTCTTCTCCTCGGTAGCACCCCTCGGAGAGCGCGCGGTCGGGGTCATCCTGACCGGGATGGGCCGCGACGGGGCGGCCGGGCTCCTGCGGATGCGCGCCGCGGGCGCTGTGACGATCGGGCAGAACGAGCGGACCTCGCTCGTCTACGGCATGCCGCGGGCGGCGGCCGAGATCGGCGCGGTCGGCCAGCAGCTCGACCTTTCGGTCATTCCGGCCGCGATCCTCGCCGCCTGTTCGGCGGAGGCAAGCCGCGTGGACCTCGCGGGCTGACCGCTCCGCCTTCAGCCTCCCTTAACCACAAGAGCGCCATGGTGCGCGGAAACCGACCGGGAGACGGGCCATGCGAGAAGCCGAGAACCTGCTGGCGCGCAAGCTGCGCCACGATGGCGTCGCGCGTTCGCCGCTCCCCGATACCGATTTCGTCGGCGAGACCTTCGCCCGGCAGGCCGAGCGGGCGCTCCGGGCGCTGGTCAAGACCGGGGTGAGCGCGATCGTGCTGGAATGCAAGGTGGTGAAGGTCGCCGAGGCGGTGCGCGATATCGCCGTGCCGACCATGCTCGGGCTCATCGAGATCGAGAACGGCAAGGTGCAGGGCCTGCTCAACCTCGATACCGATTTCGCCTATCATCTGATCGACCTGATGCTCGGCGGCGACGCCTCGATCGCCCCGGTCCCGATCACGCGCACCTTCACCGAGATCGACATGGCGCTCTGCCGGCTCGCGCATGAGGGGCTGCTCGGCGCCTTCACGGAGGCCCTCGCCGCCTGTTTCGGCCGTCCGCCGGCGAGGGCGCTTCAGTTGGCGGGACAGCGGCAGGACATCGCGCAGCTGCGTTTCGCGCCCGAGCATGTCGATGTGCTGGTCTATGACATCGCGCTCGACATCGGCGGGGCGGCCCGTGCGGGGAACATGCGCCTGGTCCTGCCGCTCGCGATGCTCGACGTGATCTGCGCGATCCTGCGCGACGAGGGTGGGGTTCGGCGCGAGGAGCCGAGCGATCTCTGGGGGTCACGATGCGGCACGCGGCGCTTGGCGCGCGCGTGGCGATCGACGCCGTGGCGCAGCGCCGGCGCATGGCGGTCTCGGATGTCATGCGCCTCGGGATCGGCGATCTGCTCGAGCTTCCGCCGAACGCGCTCACCGATATCCAGCTCATGATGGCGCAGCCCGGAGGCCGGCGGGCGGCGGTCGCCTCCGGTCGCCTCGGCACGTATCAGGGCGAGAAGGTCGTGAAGCTCGACGTGGCCATCGACCCGCGCGTCCGCGAGAGCCTGCGCATGCTCTGGCCCCCGGCGGAAGTCACCGATCCGTCCGCCGATCCGCTCGCCGACCGGGCCGCGACGCTGACAGCCGGCGCGGCCGGGGAACCGGCCCCGGGACCCGGCGCCGCCGCGAGCTTCACCGGGCGCCGTTCGCGCGAGGCCTGATCACCAGCCGCAGGCGGCGCGCTCGCCGGTCTCGAGCCGGAAGTCGCGATAGTAGATCGTCTGGTCCTTCGGGCCGGTACCCGCCTTGTTGTATTTGTCGGTGAAGGCGGGGCCGGTGATCTTCCAGCTCGCATCGGGCCGATAGGTCACGTCCCTGTAGCTCGCGGCGCCGATGAGATCCCCGCGCGCGTCGAAGGCCGAGAGCGTCGAGAAGCCGTCGGACTGACCGGGCGTGTTGAGCCCGACATCGAGTCGCAGCGTGATCCATTCGCCCTTCGGCAGCGCGCGATCCATCCGGGTCCCGGCGCCATAGGCGCGAACCTTCTTCTTGCCGCCGGCCCATTGCGAGTCCGTCTCGCGGGCCTTGGTGCGCCTGTCGAGGTGATAGGAGTAGTTCGCGAGCTGGATCGACCGCTTGTCCTTGGAGACCCGGAAATTCGCCCGGATCTGGGCGCCCGTCTGCTCCGAGGGCAGGCAGCCCCCGCTCGAGCATTTCCGCTCGCCGATCAGGATGCCGAAGGCGATGCGCCCACCGTCGAACGGCCGGTAGTCCTTCGGGATGAACATCTGTCCGGTCAGCCGCGCGGCATCCGCGCCGCCTTCGACCTTCGGGGTCAGATCGAGCAGCGAATTCGGGCGGTCGCCCCAGGACGTGATCGCCAGCAGCGCGCCGCCATCCGGCGCGGGAACGCAGGAATAGCGCCGGTCCCGCTCGGTCCGCTCGACGCTCTTCGCCGCTGCCTGGACGCTCCATTTGGCGCCGCAGATCTCCGAGGTCGGCGGATTCCAGATCACCCGCATGCAGGAAGGCGCGTCCATGGCCGCGCCGGCCTCGCCGATCCGGTCGAGCATCGGGCTCATGGCCGCGACCGCCGGACGGGGCAGGGGGGCGCGCGCCTCGGTGGGCCCGGCGGCGAGGGTGGCCGCGTCGGGCTCCTGCGCTCCGGCGCCGGAGAGGCCCGGGACGGCCGCCAGAACTGCGATCAGCGCGGCGGCGCGGCGCGCGCGGGCGGGAACTCGGCGAAAGAGCATGGGCCCTCCTTCTCTTCGCGTGCGATGCTCCGGCGCCCCGGTGCGGGCGCGGGTTCTTCCCTTAATGCGGGTTGGCGTCCGGGTTGAAAAGGCAACAAACCGGGAGCGGCCCCGCATGGACCCCGTGTGGCCCGCGGGTCAGTCGGGACGGGCGCTCGCCCGGACCAGCGCGGCGATGAGATCGGTGCGGGTCACGATGCCGACGATCCGCTCGTGCTCCAGCACCGGAACCGCGTCGCAGCTTCCCTCGGCGAGCATCGGGAGAAGCTCGCCGAGCGGCGTCGCGAGTGTCGCGCGCGGCGTCGTCCCGGTCATGATCTCGGCCGCCCGCGCCGGGCTCTCGCGGCCGCGGTCGAGCAGGCGTGCCATCGCCGCGCCGAAGCCCCGGCCGATGCGGATCGCGTCGTCGTGACCGCGGCGGATGAGGTGGATNCATGATCTCGGCCGCCCGCGCCGGGCTCTCGCGGCCGCGGTCGAGCAGGCGTGCCATCGCCGCGCCGAAGCCCCGGCCGATGCGGATCGCGTCGTCGTGACCGCGGCGGATGAGGTGGATCTGGAAGATCACGCCGAGAAAGCGGTCGTCCGCGCCGACGACGGGGAGCGAGGTGAATCCATGCCGCCGGAACAGATCGGCGACCTCGGTCAGCGGCGTGTCGGGTTCGATCGTCACCAGATCGCTGGACATGATG
>NZ_JBKQWU010000138.1:0-3282 GCF_047275745.1 Amaricoccus sp. W119
CCTCCGCCTCTTCGCCAGCTCCGATCGCAGGCGAGCACAGATGACCCGGGCGGGTGGTCCCCGATTAGGCGCCGATCACAGGGGCAGGTGGGCACCAATTGCACGCCGAAACACACTCGCAGCCTTTCCTCCGCATCGTGTCCGAAGCCTACGTGGTCGAGGAAAAGACCGTCGCAGTCTACGCGCGGCTGATGCGGGAGGCTGGCCTGCTGACGACCGGGGCGCGCGGGATCAACGCCCCCACATGCACCCCCGCGACGCGGTTCGCCTGACAATCGCCCTGCTCTCGACTGGTACGGCGGCGCACGCGGTCGAGACCTACCGGAGCTTCGCCGCGATGGTGTATCGGCCCGAGCGGTCCAAGGGGCCGCACCCCGCGAGCTGGGGCGTTCATGAGGGCGTGACGCTCGAATTAGTTCTCCCGAGCATGTTCACGGCCGATTGGATCGGCGAGGGCGCCGGAGAAGACCCGTTCAACTGTGCGCCGTACCTGGAACTGCAAGAAAATCAGCGCATCGCGACTATCGAGCACATGCCGCTCAGGGATGGCACCGATGGCAAGTCCGGGCTCTATTTCAGCCCGGCGGCGCGTACGATAGAGGATCGTCGCGCTCGCGCGGGCATCCACGTCTCCCGGGGGATCAAGCCGATCGACCTCATGAGCTGCGCCCTCCCGTTTGCGCTGGAGCGTCAGAATCGCGCCTCTTGGGAAACCCTGAGAGACGAGACCGAAGCCGAACAGGCGCGGCGCTATCGCGACAAGGCGGTGGAGCCGGAATGGCCTCTGGTTCGAGCGCGATCTGATGGCGGGGGGCAACGTCTGATGGCCAACCGCCGCACCGCGTTCAAACAGGCAGACCTGACTCGCGCACTCAAGGGGGTGCTCGCTGCCGGCTTGGCTGTCGCGGGCGTAAAAATCGATCGTGAAGGCAATATCGACGTGAAGCTCGGCAGTGCCGAGCAGGTCAAACCAGCGAACGATTGGGATTAGCGATGGCACCGAAGACTGACCGCTTCCCCTACGCGAAGAGCTACACCGACCGCCACGACAAGCGCCGCTGGCGGTATCGGCATAGGGGCAGGACGGCGGAACTCGGGACCGAGTGGGGGAGCGACGAATTCGCGCGGCGCTATGCCGAGGCGGTGAACGGCCGCAAGGAAGGCGCGGGGGCTGATCGGACGGCTCCGGGCACTTTCGATGATCTGGTGGTGCGCTTCTACAGGCTCCATTTCCCGACCATCGAAGAGAGCACGGCGGCGGATTATCGCTCCGTCCTGGAGCCGCTGCGCCGAAAGCATGGCCACAAGCGGGTTTCCCATATGGCCCGGCGCCACGTGCTGGAGATTAAGGCGGAGCTGGCTGACACGCCGCAACAGGCGAACGAGACGCTGAAACGGCTCTCCCAGTTGATGGATCTGGCCGTTGATCTGGAATGGTGGAAGGACAACCCGGTTCGCGGCGTGAAACGGTCCCCCGTCTCGCCCGCGGGATTTCATGCTTGGGACGAGGGAGAGATCGGCCGATTCTATGAAGTCCATAAGATGGGATCGCCCGCGCATCTGACGATGACACTGATGCTCTACACCGGCGCGTCGAAGTGCGATGCGGTGATGGGGCGTGGAAACATCCGAGAGGGGCGCCTGATCTACCGCCGGAGGAAGACCAAGAAGAACCCGGACGGCTTCGAGGTGGATCTGATGATCCCCCCCACCTCGCGGAAACGCTGTCGCACGTTCGCCCGGACGCCTTCACCTTCGTGGAAGTTCTCGGCGGTGCCTCTCGGACGCCTGCGGGCCTCGGCTCGTCCATGAGGAAGTGGTGCGACAAGGCCGGGCTCCCGCTCTGTTCCTCTCATGGACTGCGAAAAGCGATCTGTCGTCGAATCGCCGAGATCGAAGGCGACGTGTTCAAGGTGATGGCCGTGAGCGGACACACCGACATCAAGGAGGCCCAGAAATACTGCGAGCAATTCGGCCGGAAGGCGAAGGCCGACTCCGCCATAGCGAGCCTTCCCAGCGGGGGAAACGGGGAACAGAACTTGACGAACCATCCCGCGAGGTTCGTCAAAAATTTACCTAACAAATTGAAAAGGAATGAATGACGGTATTTGGTAGGTCCGGAGGGAAATCCTGCCGGAACCGCCAGCCATTGATATGTCGGCATTTCCCGATGCGGGTAAAGTTGCGTGTCGCACCGTTGTGTCACACCGATAGCATACTCTCACTCTCAGTGGATAGACAAAGATTCCTTGTCGTTACCAGTAATGAGGAGAGCGCCAAGCCCCCGAGCAGAGGATCCCGTGTATCCCGTGATTATTGATTATGCCACGACAGGAACCGTTGGTAAGGGCCTGTCTGTTGGAGGATCGATCCAATATCTTCCATGATGTACCCATCACTCATATCATAGGAGATACAGGATCTCTTTACTGTAACACCTATCCCGTTTCCCAGTAATCTCTGAAACTCACTCCGCATAATCATCCTTAGATCAGCTTCCAGTGCATAGTATACAATGAAGATGTCATGTACCGGTAGGCAGGGATATCCCACCTCACAGAACCGAAGCATCACACACTCGGAAAGGTCTGAGTCTTTTCGCTGGAGTCGGACACCAACCCCAGTACCGAAGCTAGAATGTATTTCCGGGAAGCATTCGATCACATGCTTTTTGAACTGCTTCCGGTGCATCCCAGTTCGATCAGGATCATAGCCGCTCATTTCCGACAGGCTATCGACGCTTCTCGCATTCAGCAGCGCATTGAAAGCCCGCTTTACCATGTTCCGAAGATCGGACGAGGAATCGCCCGGAAAGCATCTGGCGTAAGGATCCTCTGGCGCAACAACCCCCGCTTCGGCGAAAAGCATCGCGGCATGCAGTCCTGAGTAATCAAGTTCCACCGTGGGCTTGTCGTCAATCAAAATGAAGCGCCGATAGGCCTTCGGAACGCTCTGCCACCACGCTCCGCAAAACCGCCCGCCACTGCCCCAATCGCCATCATTGAAAACGCGATGGAGCCGACGGGCTGCCAGATCCAACGGGTGCGACGCCTCGCGATCTCGCTCAGTCCCTTTCAGCGTCAAGGCAGGCATGCTCCGATCCGTTACATCCAGATCATACCAGTGCCGGGCCAATCTGCCATTGATCGCTGCGAGCCGTGTTCGAGCGTTGACCTGCCCCCCGGAAACTCCCTCGCTCTGATGTAGGGTCTGCTCGACCTCGAAGGAGCAGACGAATGAGAAAGAGCCGATTTTCCGAGACGCAGATCATTTCGATGATCA
>NZ_JBKQWU010000139.1:0-3256 GCF_047275745.1 Amaricoccus sp. W119
CGACCGGGCGCGCCGCACACCTTCATCACCACGGACGGCTTTCTCGCCGCCTTCGATCTCGCGAGCCTGCGCGACCTGCCGGAAATGGAGGTGGCGGAGGATGACGGGTTGATCCCGGGCGGGCTGCTCCCCGGCCGAACCTGACCCGCCACCGGGGGAAACGTCAGGCTCCGGCCTCGGCCGCCACGCCGGCCGAAACATGGTCCATGCTGTCGCGAACGGCGGGCTCGGGCTCGGCCAGGTCGTGCACCTCGGTGGCGAAAGGCTCGAAGCTGTAGGGGCCCTCGAATCCGGCGGCGAGCAGCGCGCGGATCTGCGCCAGGTTCCCGAGCCGGTCCGAGCCATCGACGAGCACCCGATGGTCGTCGAGCATGTCGGCGACCGCGACTCCGGGGTCGGTCACGCCCGAGATATGGACGAGGCCGGTCCAGTCCGGGAAGAACTCGGCCTCTCCGGCGAGGTGATGGTGGAAGGTATCGTGGACGAGCCTGTAGGTCTCACGGCCGCCCGCCGCCTCGATCGCCGCGATCGCTTCGCGCTTGGTACGCAGCGAGGAGACCGGGAAGCCCAGCGGCTCGACGAGGCCGGTGAGGCCGCGCTCGTCGAGGATCGGCTTCATCGCGGCGAGCGCGGCGATCACGCGGTCGGAGGCGATCTCGGTCCCGTCGTTGCGCGGGCACATGACCAGCGCCTTCGCACCGCAGGCGGCGGCGTAATCGGCGAGCGCGATCGCCCGCTCGGGCAGGTCGCCGGACCAGTCGTTGAACGGATAGAGCGCGTTGATCGAGAGAATGGTGACCCCGGCCTTCTCTGCCTCGGTTCGGACATCCGCCGCCGCCCAGGCGCCCACGACATCGGGCAGGTCATTGCGGATCTCGACCTCGGTCATGCCCAGCCGGCGCGCGAGTTCGAAGAAGTCGGGCAGCGCCAGGTTCGGGGTGGTGATATGGTTCAGGGCGAAGCGCATGGCTGTCTCCTTCGGGGATGGGCGGAAAGGGTTCGGGGCGGGCGCCCCTTCGGCGTGGAAGCCAGACGGTGCGCGGCGGATCTACGTCCGGTGCCCGCCGACGGGGCGCCGCGACGCGTCGTGCAGGGCCCGGTCGAGCGTGATGCGCATGGGGCGGTCCCCTCCTGGGGCGTCTGGCGGGAAGCTTCCGTCACTCCATCGGGCCATCGCGCCGCGCCTTCGTGACGCCGGTGAAAATCCACGATGATCGCCGCGCGGTCAATGGAAACCCTCGGTCCCGGACTTTCATTCCGGATAGAAAACGACCGCCGCGATGATAGATTCCTTTCATCGCGGCGACCGCCCCGGCAGCGATGCGCCTCGGTCGCAGGCGGCCCGCCGGTTCCCGCCTGACCGGGCGAAGGCGAGATCGCCAACCGCTTCGGAGCATCAGGCGCCGCGCGCGCCCGATACCGCCTCCGCGAGAAACTAGCATGCCGCTCGCGATGGGAGGACCCGGCCGGCCGAACGGCGCGAGGCTTCCGGGGCGAGGCTTTCGTCGGGCGGGAAGGCCGGAGTGGTACGATACGGGTTTCGCCACGGGTGTCCCCTCGCTACTCTCCGGCAAGCATGGCCACCCGAGGACCAAGACATGATCGAACGTCCCGCGTCGTGGAACGCGATGACACCCGCGGGGCCCGACCGACATCCGGCGACACCTCGGCGGCGGGCCGAGGGTTGCTCGCGACCCGCGACGAAACCGAAGGAGGAACCATGACCAGGGCCATTCTCGTGGAGAAGGACGGTGACACCCAGACCGCGGGCATCAAGGATGTCACGCTGGAGCCACTGGGCGAAGGCGAGGTGGCGGTCGACGTCGCCTATTCGACGCTGAACTACAAGGACGCGCTCGCCCTCACCGGCGCCTCGCCGGTGGTACGCTCGTTTCCGATGGTGCCGGGGGTCGATCTCTCCGGGGTGGTGCGCGAGAGCCGGTATCCCGATCTCAAGCCAGGCGACGCGGTGGTGCTGAACGGCTGGGGCGTGGGCGAGAGCCACTGGGGCGGCCTCGCCGAGCGCGCCCATCTCAAGGGCGACTGGCTGGTGCCGCTGCCGGAAGGCATTTCGGCCCGGCAGGCAATGGCAATCGGAACGNGGCCTCGCCGAGCGCGCCCATCTCAAGGGCGACTGGCTGGTGCCGCTGCCGGAAGGCATTTCGGCCCGGCAGGCAATGGCAATCGGAACGGCGGGATACACGGCGATGCTCGCCGTCATGGCGCTCGAAGAGCATGGGCTGACCCCGGAGAGCGGCGAGATCGTCATCACGGGTGCGAGCGGCGGCGTCGGCGGCGTCTCGATCGCGCTCCTCGCCCGGCTCGGCTACACCGTCGCCGCGGTCACCGGCCGGATGAGCGAGGCGGATTACCTCACGGATCTCGGCGCGGGCTCCGTGATCGACCGGGCGGAGCTTTCCGGCAAGCCGCGCCCGCTCGCCAGGGAACGCTGGGCAGGCGGGATCGACGCCGCGGGGAGCGTGGTCCTGGCCAATGTCCTCTCGATGATCCGGGGCGGCGGTGTCGTCGCGGCCTGCGGTCTCGCGGGCGGCATGGACCTTCCCACTTCGGTCGCGCCCTTCATCCTGCGTGGCGTCACCCTCGCGGGCATAGAGAGCGTCCGCTGCCCCCGGCCGCGGAGGATCGAGGCCTGGAACCGGCTGGCGCGCGATCTCGACATGGAGAAGCTCGAGGCGATGGTGACGGAAATCGCCCTCGACGATGTGGTTGGCATCGCACCGAAATTCCTCGATGGGCAGGTGCGGGGCCGGATCGTCGTTCCCGTGGCACCGCGAGAGGCTTGAGATTGCGCGTCGGGAACGGACTCCGCGCGGCCGCGGCGCCGATCGCCGCGCCCGCGCCGGATCGCCCGACGATGGTCTGCATTGCACCGCGGCATGTCCGACGGTTAATCGAGACGCGCGGCATACGATGGCATATCGTGGCCGCGATCGGTCGGAAGCGACGCCAATCGAAGGCGGGACACCCAATGTCCCACCCGACCGGTGGCAGCGGGCACGAGGTGTCCCGCCCACGAAGTGGATATGAGGGGAACGCCAGATGCCAGATGACATGCACGAGCCTTCGGAAGAGACGGTTTCGCGGGCGCTTTTGGGCGCGGATGGGTATGAGGAGATGTATCGGGCTTCGATCGATGATCCGGACGGGTTCTGGGGGGAGCACGGGAAGCGTCTCGACTGGATCACGCCGTTCGAGCGGGTGAAGAACACCTCCTTCGCCTATGACGATGTGTCGA
>NZ_JBKQWU010000140.1:0-3177 GCF_047275745.1 Amaricoccus sp. W119
GGAGCGAGCCCCAGCAGCGCCGTGAACGACGCCATGACCCGCGGCGCGGTCTTTCCCGTCCTGTCACCGCCGAAATACCGCTTGATGGCACGGAGCCGGTGGAAGCGGCGCGCCCAGAGGGCGGGCGGGTCGAGCAGGATGAGATGCGAGACCGTCAGCCCGCGGGCCGCCAGCGCGCCCGCCGTCTCGTAGCCGAGGATGCCGCCGAAACTGTAGCCCATGAGGCGGATCGGCTGTCCCGGCTCGGCGTGTCTCTCGATGATGTCGGCGCAATGCTCGGCGAGCTGTTCGATGCGCATGTCGGGCCGCGCGGCGCTGCGCATGCCCTTGGGATGGATGCCGAGCACGGTCTGGCCGCTCATGCCGGGGATCATCCGCAGATAGTCCGACAGATGGCCGCCCTGGACGTGCATGGCGTAGATCGGCGGATCGGACCGGGTTCCCCGCTGCAGCATCACGGGCACGCAGGAGTCCTCGCCCGTGGGCCGGTTGGCTTCGAGCTGGTCCACGACCGCGCGCAGCGTCGCGCCGTTGAGGCTGAGCGCCTCGAGCGGGATGCGCGAATTCGTGGCGCGTTCGGCCTCGAGCAGCATGGACATCGCCATCAGCGAGTCACCGCCCAGGTCGAAGAAATCCTCGTCGAAGCCGAAGCCCGACCGGCCGAGGACCTTCTCCCAGATGCGGGAGACGATCTTCTCGGTTTCCGTCCGCGCTTCCAGGACCGCCGAGCGATCGGGAACAGGCTTCATCGGCAGGGCGAGCGCCATCCGGTCGAGCTTGCCGTTCGGCCGGCGGGGCAGGCTCTCACGGCGGATCATGGTGCTCGGGACCTGGTAGTTGGGCAGGGTCTCGGCGAGGAAGGCGCGCAGTTCCGTGGGCGTGGGCGGATGGTCGCCCGCGCCGACATAGAAGGCCGCGAGCCGCGGAACCCCCCGGGCATCCTCGATCGCCCGCACCGCCGCCTCGCGCACGCCCTCGTGGCGCAGGATCTTCTCCTCGACCTCGTGCGGGCGGACGTTGTAGCCCCGGATCTTGACCTGCTGGTCCTTGCGGCCCATCGACTTCAGCGTGCCGCGCGCGTCGCGGATCGCGAGATCGCCCATGCGGAAGGTCCAGGTGCCATCGGCGTTCCGGCTGAACTGCTCCCGGGAGCGTTCGGGGTCCTTGTGATAGCCCGCCGGAACGATCTCCCCGCTCGCCGTGATCTCGCCCACGGCGCCGACCGCGACCTCGTTGCCGCTCTCGTCCAGCAGCTTGACACGGTCGGGCCGCAGGATCGTGCCCATGGGCACGCGCTCATAGTTGATCGGGTCGCCGTGGCGGTGGACGAACATGGTGAGCGGCCCGAGTTCCTGGCAGGCGAGCCGCAGCATCAGTTCGGCGCCGGGCACGCTGATCCGGTCGAAATTGCGTACATCGCCGACCCGCGCGGCCTCGCCGCCGAGAATGATCTGGCGCAGGTCCGGATAGGGCGCGGGCGCCGCCTCGCCAAGCTCGCGATACATCGCGACATAGGTGTTGAGCACCGTCACCTTTCGCGCGCGCAGCCAGGCGTCGAGTCCGACGAGCCCCTCGCTCGCGAAGTCGAAACAGGCCGCCTCGGCGCCGACGGCGAGCGGCCAGAGCGGCTTGTACCACCAGAAGGTATTGACCACCGCGCAGATGTCGTCCTCGGTCGTGCCGTAGAAGTCGAGCTTCTGCTGCCAGCGCAAATCGGCGATCCGCCGCGATATGGGAACGCCCTTCGGCCGCCCGGTCGAACCGGAGGTGTAGGAGAGATGAAGTGGATCGCCCCGGGATCGCGCGCCACAGGCTCGAACGCGGGAATCTCCTCGCGCACGGGGCGTTCGGTGGGGATCAGCACCGGGTCGCGTCCGGTCAGCCGCCGGGCCTGCTCCGCGAATTCGGGCGTCGCGACCACCGCCGTCGCATCGGCGTGCTCGATGATCTCCCGGAGCGCGGCGTCGGGATGGCCCGGGTCGAGCGCCACGAGCCCGAAACCGGCCTTGCCGGCGGCGATGTTGAGCGTCACGCAGNGCCGTCGCATCGGCGTGCTCGATGATCTCCCGGAGCGCGGCGTCGGGATGGCCCGGGTCGAGCGCCACGAGCCCGAAACCGGCCTTGCCGGCGGCGATGTTGAGCGTCACGCAGTCGACCGTCATCCGGCCCAGATACGCGACCACGGTATGCTCGGCGCCAAGTGCCTCGCGGAGAATCGCGGCCAGTCTGTCGGACGCCGCGTCGAGTTCGCGATAGCTCAGGGCAATGCTCTTGTCCGATACCGCCGTCTTATGGGAAGAACGTCCGACAATGGTGCGAAATCTTGCAAGAAATTCGTCCACGACCCATACCTCCGGTTCCAAGGAGTGCCCACACGACAATAATCCGACTCTAATAATTGGATTCACTGTCCCCCGGGCGATACTTTCCTGCGGCGACGCAGCAAGTCAAGTATAACTCGACGTACACACGGTCAGGTTGCGTATTGACAACGAACATGAAACGATTTGAGCGCGCGATCTGGTATAGGTTGAATCAACCGGCATGAATTCCAACCGGACGTGTGCAACGGAACCGGGACCGCACAAGTTGGCACCCGGAAAACGATTTGACACGCCGTGCTGATCCTCACCCTCGACGCGCTCGGCCGCTGATCGCCAACGTCCGCCCCTCGGGCAAGGACTACCTGATGGAGGATTTCTTCTACGCCGGCGGCCTCCGGGCGCTCATGAAGCAGATCGAGGAGCGGCTCGACACCTCGGCGATCACGGTGACCGGCAAGACTCTCGGCGAGACCCTGCGGGGCGCGAAGGTCTACAACGAAGATGTCATCCGTCCGCTGTCGAACCCGTTCTATCACGAGGGTTCGCTCGCGGTGCTGCGCGGCAATCTCGCCCCCTCGGACGCGGTCATCAAACCCGCGGCCTGCGATCCGAAGTATCATGTTCACGAGGGACCGGCGCTCGTCTTCGACAGCTATCCCGAGATGAAGGCCGCGATCGGCTGGGGCTACATGTTCCAGAACCATGTCGGCCAGGCCGACGAAGGCTGCGACTTCGATTTCCTCACCCGGGCCAAGGGCCGGGCGGCGGGGGAACCCTCGATCTACTGAGCCCGGGACAGCCGATGCCACCCCGCCGGCGGCATGGTCGGGGTGGCACAGCCTCTTGACAACAT
>NZ_JBKQWU010000141.1:0-2997 GCF_047275745.1 Amaricoccus sp. W119
CCCTGTCCCTCCTGCGTTCAATGCAGAAGGGAAATAGGTGGCCGGATTTTACTCCGCCCGCGGCCGGACTATCCCGCCGCTACCGTGGCCGGTTTTTGCACCGCCGCTCTCACCGGCGTGAATGCGCAGCACTTCCATCTGGCTTGGCACGAGTGTTGGCCGCGAGGGGAACAGCGCCGGAGATCTCAAGGCCTCCCGCCACGTCGCGCGGGCCACCTCCGTTTCCCGATCCAAAATCACACCACCGAGCAACTGGGGAATAACTTGCGTCGGCCCATCTATGGCCAGATCGTGCCCGGTGACGGCCAGCACCTGGCCCACGCGACGCGACACCGCTCCCGTCGCGAATGTGCGATAGCAACTCATCAGCCCCGCCGCGCCTTCGCCCGAGGCAATGCCGGATCCCAAGCGGGCTTCGATCCAACCGGCGTCGCAGAGCAGTGCCTCCAGGCCCTCCGCCTCACCGTCGCCTGCCAGATGCGCCGGCAGATGCGAGAGCGCGTAGGGCTCGGTGACCAGCCGCTGCCAGTCACCGGCAGCCCTCGCGGCGATGACCTCCGCCAGATGGGCGTCGAGGGCGCGGAGCCGGTTCGGGCCAAGTCGCTCGCGCAGCCGCGCCCGAACCACGTCGTGCAGCCGGAAGGTCGCGCGTGGCGCATCGTAGCGTTCGAGCAGCGACAGGGCGCGGAGCCGGAGCAGCAGGTCCCCACCGTCGAGCGCGCCGAGGCTGCCGGTGCTTTGCCAGAGCCCGGTGACCAGCCAGAATGGCACATCCTGGTCCTCGGCGAAAACGCTAAGCTCCTCGAGCCGCATGGCCGCCTCCGGGCCTTCACCCTCGGCCAGCGCCCCGATGCTGAGGTCGAGCGAGGCGGCGGCCGCCTCGTTGCGCTGCCTCGGGCTCCTGGCATCGAAGGCGCCGACACCCTTCGCGCGCCACGCCGCTTCGGCCGCGGTCAGGGCATCATCGAGGGAATGTCCCGCGTCGACGCGACGCGCGATCCGCCCATGCGCGAGGTTGAGTAGCAGCGGCCATTCTCGAAGCCCCGCCGCGAAGGCGTTGAACCGCGCGACCAGGGGGTGCGACTCGGCGGGATGGAAGCCCCGCGACAGCATCTCGGCCGCCTCGCCCGGCCGCATCGCATCGACCGGCACACGCGCTACCCGCTCGCGGGGCAACACGGCCTCGTCGCGGGTGGTAACCAGCCGCGCGCAGCCCGGGCCACCAGCCAGGAACGGCTCGAGGTCGGCGGCGTGCCAGACATCGTCAACGACGATCAGGCAATGGCGCTGGGCGAGCACCTCCCGCCAGCGCGCGACCGCGAGATCGCGGTCGGTCTCGGCCGGCGCCAGCGGATCGAGCGCGCGGGTCAGGGTATTGAGCCGGCCTGTGACATCGCCCGGGTTCTCGCCGAGCGTCGTCCAGAGGATGCCGTGGAAAAAGGCCTCGCCGATATCGTCGTCATGCGCGAGCTTCGCCGCCAGCGTGGTCTTCCCGAACCCGCCGGCGCCGCGCAGCGCGGCGGTGATCGCCACCGCGTCGCCCCCGCCATCGATCAGCGCCGCCTTCAGCCGCGCGTACTCCTCCGGTCGCGCGACGAAGCCCGGCGGCACCTCGGGGGCGAGGAATGGCACGCGCGGCTCGCCGCTCGGACCTTCGAGAATGCGCAGGAGCTGGCGCCATTGCTCGTCGATCGCTGGATCGAGCGTGTGCGCCCGCGCCAGCGCCCGGGGCAGCTTGCCGAAATCGGGTCGCAGCGCCGCGTCCACCACCGGCGTCACCCTCACGCCCTCCTGGCGCGCGAGCCGCCATTCGCGGCGAACGATCTCCGAGGCCACCGCCCTCGGGGTGAGTACCAGCACGAGATGCTCGACCTCCTTTCGCCGCAACAGCGCCGCGATCTGCTCCCACCAGTCCCGCCCGCCCTCCATGTCGGCGAGGTCCTGCCAGACCGCGAACCCGCCGCGATGATCTTCTCCCTGAGCGCGAGCGCGAACGCTCGCCCATCGGCGCGGGCGTAGCTGACGAAGATCCGGGGGACGGGCGCGACACCGATGTTGGGTGGGGCCATTGGTTGGCGTCGTCGCTCGCCCACACTCCAGATTCGGGCTGTCTTGTCCGCTGACGCCGTGGCGAGGCGCGTCCCGTCCGGGGAGAAGGCGACGTTGGTGACAAAGCTCCCGTGACCTTTGAATCGCGCTATCTCTTGGCCATTGGCGAGGTCCCAGAGCCGTGCGGTCTTATCCCCGGAGCTGGTGGCTAGCTGTGTCCCGTCGGGAGAAAAGGCAATGCTGGTGAGCGCGTCCCCATGACCTTCGAGCCGGGCGACTTCCTGACCCGTCGCAAGGTCCCAGAGCCGCGCGAACCGGTCCTCGGCCCCGGTCGCGAGACGAGCGCCGTCCGGAGAGAAGGCGACGCTGGTAACCTGGGCCTTGTGCCTTTCGAACCGGGTGCTCTCCCTCCCTGTCGAGAAATCCCAGAGCCGCGCGGTCCCGTCTAGCGACGCCGTTGCGAGCAGGGTTCCATCCGGGGAGATTGCGACACCACGAACAGAGTCCGCATGGCCTTCGAACCGGGCCATTTCCCGGTCGGTGGCGAGGTCCCAGAGCCGCGCCGTCTTGTCCGCGGACCCAGAAGCCAGACGTCTCCCATCTGGTGAGAAGGCGACGCTGAGGACCGAGCCCCCATGACCATCGAGCCGGGCAGTCTGCTTGCCTGTCGAAAGATTCCAGAGCTGCGCGGTGGCATCCCGGGACCCGGTGGCGAGGTGGGTCCCGTCCGGGGAGAAAGCGACGCTGGTCACCCAACGCTGACCCTCGAATTCGACGGCGCTCCTACCAGCCGCCTGGTCAAAAAGGATCTCAACCTGGGGAGATCCTCTCAAGGTGGGCCGGGGCACGGTTTCTTGAGACAGCGTCGAGCGCTACTTTCCCGAGGAACGGGGGTAGAGCATGGACGACAAGAGCGACGTGAAACCTGGCGCGACGGAGGCCTCGGCC
>NZ_JBKQWU010000142.1:0-2810 GCF_047275745.1 Amaricoccus sp. W119
CCCCTGTCCCTCCTGCGTTCAATGCAGAAGGGAAATAGGTGGCCGGATTTTACTCCGCCCGCGGCCGGACTATCCCGCCGCTACCGTGGCCGGTTTTTGCACCGCCGCTCTCACGGTACGCCGCGCGGCGCGCAGGGGGGCACCTTTCAAGGCGCCTACCAGCAAAATTTACGGCGGGTTGGACGGCGGGGCAGGAAAGCGACCGCCCCCTAAAGCATTGTAATTGCTACATAAAGCAGTGCTATATGGAGCGGGTGATGGGAATCGAACCCACGTATTCAGCTTGGAAGGCTGCTGCTCTACCATTGAGCTACACCCGCGTCGAGGCCCTTATAGCCGGGCGTCTCGGGCGGTCGCAAGGGCCGAAGCGGTTGCCAGGTCATCGCCGGTCCATCGTTCTCGTCGCGGGGAGTGGCTTCGCTGATTCTGGCTCGCGCCGCGAAACAGGACTTGCGCCGCCGGCGGTCAGAGGCTATCCCGCACTCCGCCGGGCGATTAGCTCAGTGGTAGAGCGCTTCGTTCACATCGAAGATGTCGGGGGTTCAAATCCCTCATCGCCCACCAGGCCCCCTTGAAAGTGAGATTGTGGTATAAGAGCCAGGATGAAATTGGCCCTATGCACCACTTTTTCCTTGATCCTGCGACATGATCGCACTTCTGATCCGGCCTGTGATGGAATGTTGATGGGTTCCCCCCAACACCCCGATCCCATCGAAGGGACCGCCCCCATATGCCGCTCAGCGAATCCATGTGCCGGAAGGCTCCGCCGAGGGAGAAGAACTGCAAACTGACCGACGGGCGCGGGCTCCATCCGTTCGTCCAGACCAACGGGTCGCGCTACTGGCGGGTGAACTATCGGGACGGTGGGAGGCAGCGCACGGCCTCGTTCGGCGTCTATCCGCTGCCTCAACGACGCCTGCATTCGGGCCCATGATCTCCGCCGCCCTTTGAAGGAAGGGGAGGTGGTGCGACGCGGGGCGCGACACGTTCGAGGCCGTGACCCGGGAATGGTTTTCTTTCCGCAAGGCGGCATGGGCGCCCTACGTGCACTGGCCCCTGTTTCGACCGGACACTCGGATTAGGCAGGGACGCTTGGGGATATCCTCAGGCACAGGCTTATGCCGGACGAGGATCGAAGTCATCACCGGGGCGGCGCGCCGACGGCGGTGCGCGACGGAGGAGAAGCTGCGCATCGTCGATGAGACGCTGCGCTCGGGCGAGAGCATCTCGAGAGGTGGATCGCGAAAAGACTCGGGCATGATCGTCGGCGCCGTCAAGCGATAGCGAGAACCGGGCGCGGCGGCGAAGGGGCCGCGTGCCTCTCCCGCGGCGATCGGGGACACCGACTCTTGTTCGGCGGTGGAGGCGTTCAGGTCGCCGCCCAATCCGGAAGGCTCGGCCCGCGCGCCCGCGCGGAAGAACCCCGACTGTCGCGCAGCGCTAAATTCCTATCGTCCGGTGGCAAGAAAGTCGCGCTGGAAACCCCGATCATGTGCTCATCCGAGAGATAGGGGAACGTCCGATGAATATTCCGAAGGAACGGATTGAAGGTCCCGGAAGCGACTCGAAGGAGGCGGCGCCGCGCAAGCCGGTCGAGGTGAAGCGTCACATCGGCGGTGCCTTGCCGGAAGCGGACGCGGCGATGTGGGTGCCGTTGCCCTGGGTCGCGCGCTCGGTCGTTTCGGGTGCGGAGCGGTGGACGCGGCGTTCGATTGCCTGCCTACCGCGATGGAGGCCGGTGGTCCGCGCGGTGTCGCGGAGGCACCTGTGCGCGCCGGCGTGCCGGGGTCACGGCCACCCACGTGAAAGAACTCATCGATGAGGTGCGCGAGAAGTCGGAAGACGCCATCGCCCCGATGACCGGCCCGCTGGCCGAAGCGGCGTGACCTCTTGCCCCATCGGCCGGTCGCGACGGCTTCAAATCAATCTGGGAGGACCCACCAATGAACAAGCCATGGCTTCAGCCCTACGGCAAGGACGTTCCGCGGGAGATCGACGCGGACATCTACCCGTCCACCATCGCGATCGTCGACGAGGCCGTCGCGCGTTTCGCGGACCTGCCCGCGTTCGAGTGCTTCGGCGAGACGATGAGCTATGCCGAGATCGACCGTGCCTCGCGCGCCGTCGCGGCGTGGCTGTCGAAGGCCGGCGTCAGGCGCGGCGACCGGATCGCGCTCATGTGCCCCAACATCTTCGCCTTTCCCATCGCGATGCTGGGCATCCTGCGTGCCGGCGCGGCCCAGGTGAACGTCAACCCGCTCTACACGCCGCGCGAGCTCGCGCATCAGCTGAATGACGCGGGCGTCGAGACGATCCTGGTCTTTTCCGGTTCGACACCGGCGCTCGCCGAGGTTCTGGACGACACGCCGATCAGGAATGTCGTGACGATCGATCTGGGCGACGGGTCGGGACTGGACATCCCGTCGCCAGCGGTCGACGAGCGGCTGGCCGGAGCCGTCCGCCTGGCCGATGTGCTGACCGAAGGCGCGAGCCTGGAGTTCCACCCGGTCGACCTGAACGGCGAGGACATCATCTTCTTCCAGTACACCGGCGGCACGACCGGCCTTTCGAAAGCCGCGGTACTGACCCATCGCAACATCGTCGCCAACGGGCAGCAATTCGCGAAGTTCATGCCCGAGGCCCACGAGATCGGCAAGGAAGTCGTCGTGCTGGCGCTGCCGCTCTACCATATCTTCGGTGGGCCGGGGCACGGTTTCTTGAGACAGCGTCGAGCGCTACTTTCCCGAGGAACGGGGGTAGAGCATGGACGACAAGAGCGACGTGAAACCTGGCGCGACGGAGGCCTCGGC
>NZ_JBKQWU010000143.1:0-2792 GCF_047275745.1 Amaricoccus sp. W119
GGGCCGAAAAGCAGGACGGCCGCGGGGGCGCCTGCCCTCGCGGCCGTCCCTTCCCCGGGCGCGGGGATGTCAGGCGCTCAGAACACCCATTTCGCCGCGAGCACGATCGAGCGGCCGCGCTCGGCGATCGGCGTCACCTCGCCGTATTCCTGACCATAGCTCGCGCGATCGGAATACTGCTCGTCGAAGACGTTGTTGGCTTCGACACGCAGGGTCAGGTTCTCGATCCGGCGCGGCTCGTATTCGGCATAGAGGTTGACGACGGTGTAGCCCGGGATCTCCTCATAGACCTCGCCCGGGATATCCGGACGGGGACCGCCCGCGAGATCGTCGTTGTCGAGTGCGATGTCGATGACGCCGCCGAAGGCGAGCCCGTACTGGTCGAGCCGCTGCTGCGCCTCGATCGCGGCGGTCCGGCCGACCGGGGCGCCGAAATAGGTGAGCGTGTCGGAATCGACCGCGTCGCCCCCCGAAGTCACGTCCGCGTCGGTGTAGCTCGCCCGCACGAAGCCGCTGGCCCAGGCATAGCCGGCGTCGATCCGCCAGCCTTCGGAGGTGAAGTCGAAGGGNTCGCCCCCCGAAGTCACGTCCGCGTCGGTGTAGCTCGCCCGCACGAAGCCGCTGGCCCAGGCATAGCCGGCGTCGATCCGCCAGCCTTCGGAGGTGAAGTCGAAGGGCAGGAAGGGTCCGGCGCCGTAACTCGCGTCACGCGCGTTCTCGACTTCGGTCTGGAAGATCGAGGCGCCGGCGGTGAAGCCCAGATGCTCGAAGGTCAGCCCCCCGGTCATGTTCCGCGCGCGCACCGCCTCCATGTCGTCGTAGACCCAGGCCGGGTTGAAGATATAGGGCTCGTTGAGCGCGATGCCGCCGAAGACATCCGAGTAGCCGGCGGAGACCATCCACATGTTGTTGAGGTCGTATTCGGCCGAGACGTTGCCGCTCAGCCCCTCGGTATCATGGGTGCTGCCGTCGATGCCCTCGAATTCCTGCATGTCGCCCCGGAAGCCGAAGGAGAGGCGGAACGGATCGCTCGGGTTGAGGCGCGCCTGGGCGTAGAGGCCGTAGTTCGTGGCCCGCTCGGTCGCGGTGGCGGTGAAATCGTCGGTGTAGCTCGTCTCGTCGCGGTAGAAGTCGAAACCGGCCGCGACCGAGCCGATGCTGCCGACCGGGAAACGGTTCTCGATGAGCCCGTTCCAGCTTTCGCCCTCGCCCTCGCTGCCCCAGGGATCGAGCACGGTGGTCTCGTTCTGGCTCCAGGCGAGCACCGCGCGCGGCTGCCAGATGCCCATGGCCTGCGTCGCCTCGTAGCTCGCGATGATATCGGTGTTCACGAGGTCGTAGCGCCGGATCTCCGCCTCGCCGGGGCGCCCGACACTGCCGACGTTGGCGCGGAACGGACGGTCGGCATCGTCGGTGATCTGGCTCGCCGAAAGCTCGAACCGGTGGCCGGTCGGGCTTTCCCAGGCACCCTTGGCGAGCAGGCTCAGCAGGTCGACGCCGGTGCCCGGGATCTCGTTCCCGTCGCCGTCGTCGTAGTTGTCGCCATCGCCGTAGCGGACATAGCCGAGGCCCTCGAAGCCGTTGTGCCGGCCATAGGCGGAGAGACCGCCGATGAAGGTATTGCCGTTGAAGCCGTATTGCGCCGTGCCGAAGCCGCCGAAATTCGCATCCGGCGCCAGCAGGTCGCCCGCGTCCACCGTCTCATAGGCGATCGCACCGGCGAGCGCGCCCGGACCGGCGTCGGCCGCCGCGACGCCGGGATCGACGCGCACCGCCTTCAGGAGCGCGGGGTCGATCGTGTTCGTGGTGGCGTGGTGGAAGATCTTCAGATTCTCGCGCGCGCCATCCACGGTGACGGCGAGATTGGTCTCCTCGATCCCGTTCACATAGACCTTCGACGACGTGGAGCCCGCGCCGACCTGGATCGAGGATTCGCCCGAGAACAGCTGATCGACATTCTGCGGGTTCAGCCGTTCGATCTCCTCCGGGCCGATATGGAACGACTGCGCCCGGTCGGCGGCGTCCGCGTCCGGGTCCCAGGCGTTTTGCGCCTCGATCACGATCGGGCCGAGCACGGTCGTGCCGGTACCGAGGTCCTGGGCAAGGGCCGGGCCGATCGAGAAAGCGGACAGACCGGCGGCGATCGCCGCGGGGTGGGAGCGTGGGAACATGGGCCTCTCGCGAGTTTGGTGGAAGCATGGCTGGCTACGGCGGGACTGGCACCGTTGGCTCGCGGGGTCGGCGGGGCGGGTATTTGTCGAGTCTTTTGATTATATATTGGCGGCTCTGTGTCCGATTCCGTTCCGCTTGTCAAACCTTCCCGGCCGATCCACTGCCCGCGCCGCGCCTAATATGGACACGGGCACCACCCCTGCGATAAGAATTTCTCCGAGCCCGATACCGGGGCCTTTTCCAAAGTGAATTTGTCAACTATAAGCTGTTCCGGACAACAACCTGGAGAATCACATGCGGCCATCCGCCGTTCCCACGATCGGCCGATGCAGCAAGCCAGCTCCCGCAGCCAGCCGCGTCAGATCCACCGCCTCCCGAGCCAGACGCCGGAACTCCTCCGGCCGATAGCCGTCGTACCCCGCCGCCGCCCTCCGGCGCGCAGCTTATCCTCCCTTGCGCTGACCGCTCCGGCATGGACCGGTCCCGGCCCAGAGGCGTTTCCCTTGTCAGAGCACCCCACCGCCCAGTCGCATGCCTGCGCCGAGCGCGCCACATGGCAGGCGTTTCTCAACTGCTACCTGCGCGAGATCGACGCCGGGACATGGCTCCCGGGCCAGCCG
>NZ_JBKQWU010000144.1:0-2663 GCF_047275745.1 Amaricoccus sp. W119
CGCAAGCGGGAAACTCTAGTCGGGCTACGCCCTCCCGCCGTTCCCCGCTTGCGGCGCCAAGTGGCCTACTTTTGCGCCGCCCAACGGCCTGGTTTTGCTCCGCCGTTGACACCGCGAACGGCTCACCAAAGTCGGGGCGATGAAGCCTGGCCTGCTGCCCGCGAGCGCCGAGGCGGCGGTGCCGAGCCTGATGTGCACGCTAGTCTTGAACGGTCAGTCGCCCGCCGGGAACCCGGGACCAGCGCGTGCTCGCCCGGCCGCTGCTCGGCGCGCGCGCGACCCCCGCGATCGCGGTCGTCGCCTCGCTTGTCGTCGGAGCGATGCTCGGGCTCATCGCGAGGTTCCGGGGCGGGCTGCTCGGCGACATCATCATGAACTTCCCATCGCTCCTGAGCGCGATGATCGTGCTCTACGTGCTTGGGCCTGGTGTCATGAACCTCGTCATTGTGCTCGCGATCACCCGGATCCCGGGTCTACCTGCTGCACGGTCCGGACCGAGTTGCCGGAGGTGAAACGCCGCCCCTTTTGTCGCCGGCCGAAACGATGGGAGCGACCCGCTCTGGATCGTGCGGCACCCTCTGCTGCCAATCGTACTGACGACGCTCATCATCATCGCGGAATCGGGCCTCAGTTTCCTTGGCCTCGGCATCCACCCGCCCGATTTCACCCGGGGCTCGATGGTCGCTGTCGGCCGGACTTACATGGCGGTGGCGCCTTGGTTGTCGCTGGTGCCCGCAATCGCGATCCCGCTTACCACGCTGTCGCTGACCCTGCTCGGCCAGGAGCGTCTCGCTCCGTATCCGTCAAGCCGGTTGGCAGTCGCCCTGCGCCCCAGAATATCCATGGTCGCGCTCGCCAGGAACGACAGCCGTTGGCGCCAGGGGATACCAGGGGAACGCTGCGACACCGGGCCGCCCGAAGCTCCGTCTGGCGGGAACCCCGCCCATGCGTTTCGACGGGCGGAGGGGCCGCTACGCGGCCGCCTCCCTCTCCCGCGGTTCCCGCCAGATGGACCAGATGCCGGTGTGAACGGATCAGTACCATTTCCCGGCGGTGAAGTCGGTCGGCGGCGCGATATGTACCTCCGGCGCCGGCGGAACGCTGGTGAACTGCTCCTTGATCCCGGCGTTCCAGTGCTTGGCCCGCTCGAGCAGTTCTCGGTCCGCGCTTTGCATCCGGCCACGGGTCATCAGGATGCCGAGGTCGGCCCCATGGTAGCAGTATTCGCCCGCGCCGTAGACCCGCAGGTAGAAGGCCTCGCTTTCGTCACCGAGGCTGGAGACGTTCAGCGCTGGCCGCAGGAAGCTGACGCCGCCGTCGGGTGCCATCTTCCACAGGCCCGAACGTGGCGCGGCGGTGATCATTTCGACCTTGTCCTCGGTCTGCTTGAGGACGATCTGGCTCCAGTTGTCGTAGTCGGTCCAGCGGCGCTGCACCTCGTCGACATCGAGATCGTAGTCGACGTCCATGAATTCGAGCAGGTGGAAAAGGAAGAGCGGGCAACCCCCGTAAGTGGTGGTGATCAGGTTGGTGGGCGGGGTGGCGCCGCTGATCCGCGGATTCAGCTCGCCGAGGTAGACCTCGTTCGTGTCGGTATCGAGCAGAAAATCGAGGCAGAAGACGCCCTTGTAGCCTTCGGCATAGAGCCGGTCGCCGAACTTCCGCGCCATCGTCCGCACCTTGTCGGGCACGCCCTCGGGCAGGATGTCGGGGGCCATGTCGTTGCCGCACCAGCCGCCCTTGTACGGGGTGATCTCCTCGAAGCCGGTGATGTCGGTCATCACCGGGCCGACCAGCGTGCCGTGTCGCGTGGCGCAGCCCTCGATCGTTCCGGGCAGGTGGTTGATGCGCTTCATCACCTTGAGCGGCTCGTTCCGCATCTTCGGCGCGTGGCTGTCCCAATCCGCCTCGGACCTGATGAAGAACGTCGTGCGGCCGGAGTCGCCGTAAGGGGTCTGCACCACGAGGTCCGAGCCGAGCCCGGCCCCCTCGGCCAGCGCCGTCAGTTCGGCGTAGCTCGTCGCGCGCCCCATGGTGTTCGGCGCCGAGGCGACGCCCGCCTCGTTGCCGAGCCGCGTGGTCTCGATCTTGGAATCGAGCCGCGTGCGCAGCGCGTGCGGCGGCAGGGCGATGTCGAGGCCGACTTCGTCGCAGAGCCGCTCGGTCTCCTCGTCGAACATGACGAAGAGCGCCAGGCCGCCCGGGCGATCCTTCACCCGCGCCCGGAACTCCGGGTGGTCCACCAGGTAGTTGGCAACGTCCTCCATCGACTTGAACTCGGGTGCCTGGGCGGCGGCCGGAATGAAGCAGCGTGGGTGCTCGCCCTCGAAGATGTCGAAGTAGTTCACGTATTCGACCGCGCCGACCCACTGGTCGAGGCCGAGCAGGCTGAACGGCGTCGGCATCACCAGATAGATCGGTGTCTCGTTGCGCCGAAGGAAGCGGTAGATCTCGCTCAGGTTCCTGAGCCTGGGTCTTTCGCTCATGCTTGGTCGCTCTCCTGGAGTGGCCGCGACCTGTTGTCGGGGCGCATGTTCACGTCCTGCCAGTGGGCCGGGGCACGGTTTCTTGAGACAGCGTCGAGCGCTACTTTCCCGAGGAACGGGGGTAGAGCATGGACGACAAGAGCGACGTGAAACCTGGCGCGACGGAGGCCTCGGCCC
>NZ_JBKQWU010000145.1:0-2632 GCF_047275745.1 Amaricoccus sp. W119
GTGCCGAGGATCACCGTGCCGATCACCGTGCCGGTGATCCGGCCCTGGCCGCCGGCGAGCGAGGTGCCGCCGATGACGGTCGCCGCGATCGCGTCGAGCTCGTACATCATGCCCATGCCCGCCTGCGCCGTCTGGGCGCGCGCCGCCGTCACGATCCCGGCGAGACCGGCGAGCGTGCCCGCGATCGCATAGACCTTCACCAGATGCCGTCCGACGTCGATGCCCGAGACGCGCGCCGCCTGCGGGTTGGCGCCGATCGCATAGGTGTACTTGCCGTAGCGCGTGTAGCGCAGCGCGACGTGGAAGATCAGCGCGACGAGCAGAAAGATGATCACCGGCCAGATGCCCGAGCCGATCGAGGCGAAGCTCGGGGTCGGGAAGGAGATCGGCTGGCCCTTGGTGTACCATTTCGCGATGCCGCGCGCCGTCACCATCATGCCGAGCGTGGCGATGAAGGGCGGGATGCCGGTATAGGCGATCAAGGAGCCGTTGATCATCCCGGCGATCAGCCCGATGCCGAGCCCGATCAGGAGCGGCAGGATTACCGGCAGGTCGGTCAGCGCCGGATAGACCGCGCGCGCGTAGTCGCTCGACTGCGCGAAGCTCATCGCGATCATCGCCGTCATCGCGACCACCGAGCCCGAGCTGAGGTCGATGCCGCCGGTGATGATCACCTGCGTCACCCCGACCGCGATGATGCCGATCACGCTCACCTGCAGGATCATGATCGTCAGGCGCTGCGTGTTGCCGAGGAAGCTCTGCCCCTGCAGGATCCAGCCGAGGATCTCGAACACGAGCGCCACACCCACGAGGATCGACAGGATGTTGAGTTCCGGCGGCACCCGCCGCTTCGCCTTCATCGGCGAGCCATAGGCCTCGCTGTCGTTCTGAACTGCCATTTCGCTTTCCCCCTTCGTTGCCCGGGGGTGCTCTCCCCGGGTGGCCGCTCAGCGCGCGGCGAGTTCCATGATGGCGACCTGCGTCGCCTCCGACCGATCGAGAATGCCCGTCGCATGCCCTTCGTGCATGACCATCACCCGGTCCGACATGCCGAGAACTTCCGGCAGTTCCGACGAGATCATGATCACCGCCACGCCCTCGCCCGCCAGCCGCGAGATCAGCCGGTGGATCTCCGCCTTGGCGCCGACATCGATGCCGCGCGTCGGCTCGTCGAGGATCAGGATCCGGGGCTTGGTCAGGAGCCAGCGCGCGATCAGCACCTTCTGCTGGTTGCCGCCCGAGAGGTTCTCGATCCGCTCGTAGAGCGTCGGCGTCTTGACCCGGAGCGCCTCCTTCATCTCCTGGCAGCGCAGGTTCACCGACTTCTGGTCGACGAAACCGCCCTTCACATGGCTGTCGCGCAGCACCGCCATCTGCATGTTCTCGAGCACGTCGAGGATCAGGAAGCAGCCGGTGTCCTTGCGGTCCTCGGTGAGAAACGCCATGCCGTTCTTCATCGCATCGACCGGCGTCTTGATCGCCACTTCGCGGCCGTCGATGAAGATCTTGCCCGCCGTCGCCGGAACCACGCCGAACAGCGCCTCGGCGACGTTCGACCGCCCCGAGCCCACGAGCCCGGCGAGCCCGAGGATCTCGCCCTTGCGCACGCTGAAGCTGATGTCGTGGAACACGCCCTCGACGCCCAGTCCCTCGACGCGCAGGATCTCGTCGGTGATCGGCACGATCTCCTTCGGGAACATGTCGGTGATGTCGCGGCCCACCATCATGCGGATGATGTCGTCGCGCGTCACATCCGCCGAAGGATGCGTGCCGATGTACTTGCCGTCGCGGAACACCGAGAATTCGTCGGCGATCTCGAAGAGCTCGTTCATCTTGTGCGTGATGTAGACGATGCCGATCCCCTGCTTGCGAAGATCGCGGATGATGGCGAAGAGATGGTCGACCTCGGTCTCGGTCAGCGCCGAGGTCGGCTCGTCCATGATCAGCACGTCGGATTCGTAGCTCACCGCCTTCGCGATCTCGATCATCTGCCGCGAGGCCACCGTCAGCGTGCCGACCTCGACATCCGGGTCGATCTTGATGTTGAGCCGGTTGAAGAGATCGCGCGTCATCTGGCTCATCTTGCGATGGTCGATGAGGCCCAGCGCGTTCTTCGGCTCGCGCCGGATCCAGATGTTCTCGGCGACCGTCATGTAGGCCATCAGGTTCAGCTCCTGATGGATCATCGCGATCCCCTTCTCGAGCGCGTCGAGCGGCGAGGTCAGCGTCACCTCCTCGCCCCGCAGGTTGATCGTGCCCCGGTCCGGCGTGTAGATCCCCGCGATGATCTTCATCAGCGTCGACTTGCCAGCCCCGTTCTCGCCCATCAGCGCGTGAACCGTCCCGGGCCGCAGCTTGAACTGAACATCGTCAAGCGCCACAACCCCCGGAAACTCCTTCCGGATCCCGCTGATCTCAAGCAGCGAATCCCCAACCTTCGTCTTGTGACGATGAATCGCCGCGCGTACCTGCGGTGTCACTGTCATGGTCATTCGCCTCCCCTGCGATCGGGCATCGTCCGTCGAGCCCTTCCCGTAGTCCGTCCCGCCGCGGCCGATCCGG
Source organism: Amaricoccus sp. W119 (assembly GCF_047275745.1). Classification (NCBI taxonomy): domain Bacteria; kingdom Pseudomonadati; phylum Pseudomonadota; class Alphaproteobacteria; order Rhodobacterales; family Paracoccaceae; genus Amaricoccus; species Amaricoccus sp. W119. Next base: position 2,563 of record NZ_JBKQWU010000145.1, read on the forward strand.
CCGCCGTCAGTCTCGCTGTCGTCCGTCTTCTACCGTCGTCTGGCGGGCCGCGCGAAAGCCGCGCGCGGCC
>NZ_JBKQWU010000146.1:0-2561 GCF_047275745.1 Amaricoccus sp. W119
CAAGACGCCGATGCGCACCTTCCTTGACGCGGCCCCGATCGCGAGGGAAAAAATGATCGCCGCCCGATCGGAGGCTGACAGGCGGAACATGACCGACATCCGGACACCAGATGTCCGATCAAGTCTAAACTTACATACCATAGGCGACATCATGGCGGCGTCGCGAATTGGCCCAGCTGGCGTTGCGCTCCTCGTCACCCGAGGCCAACTCGGCGATCTGGGTACGCCGTTCGGGTCCGCCGCGCGCGCCACGGCTGATGTTGTCCGGGAACCGGACCTCATGGAACGCCATCAATGTTCTCCGTGGTTCGTGCTCTGGCCCCCGCAACCGGTTTCCACTTGCGGGGTCGCACTCACATGCCCCTCCGCCCCAGCGAGACCGCGCGAGCAATGTCCGTCGCGACCTGTATGCGGGACTGCCGGAAGCTCTCGGCATCACGGGCCATGATGGTGACGTTGATCCCGCCGCCCGTGCCGTAGCTCTGCGCCTCTCGCCGGGAGAGCACACGCTCGCCGCGCTGCAGGATCGCAGGCACCTCATCATGGCGAAGCCCGGCCACGCCGCCGCTATGCATGCGAGGCGCGGCGGCGAAGGCCATGGCCGGGACCACGCGCGAGGGACCTGCGGAGCCGACCATGCCGCCCGCGTGCAGGATGTTGGCGAAGATGCAGCCCGCGCCGCCAAGCGCGCTCGAGAGCGCGTTGGCGATGGGGCCGAGGATGAACCGCCGCGCCGCCAGTTTCGCCAGGTCCGCGATGAGCGAAGTCACCAGATCGCGGAAGTTCAGCTTGCCGGTCTTCACGAACTCCCCCGACCGCGTCCTCGGCCGACTGGAAGGCGCTGACGAAGCTCTGGCCGATATCGCCGCCGATCTCTCGTGCCCGTCTGGCATAGTCCGAGAGCGCCGCCGTCACGGCCTGCCAGCCGGTCAGCGCACGCTCCGCCCCTTCGCCAGCGGCGGTTCCGGGATCGCGGGCCGCGCCACCTGCGCCGTTGGCTGCGGCTGCGGTGTCGTCGAGCCCGGCCGCCAGTACATCGGCGGAGGTCGCAGCATCTGTCAGCGCGGTCTCGGCCTCCGTGCCGGACCCGGTCACGGCATCCTTCAGAGCCTGCCAGGCAGCAAGCGGCCGGGTCGCGGCATCGGTCAGCATGCCCGCGGCCTCGCGATAGGCATCGGCCCGGGCACGCGCGTCATCGGCCATGGCGCGGAGACCGAGATCGGGCGGTGCGATATAGGTTCAGGCAAGCGCCGAAAACGCGTCGGCCGCTGCCGTACCAGCCGCCGTTGCCGCGCCTTCAAAGGGATTGTCGATCCGGCTCAGGTCCACCGCGTCGAGCGTGCCGATCCGCACGCCGCCTTCGCCGGTGCCCCATTCGGGCAGCAGGGCCAGCGCGGCGTTCAGCGTCTCGATGAAGCTGTTGATGCGGGTGACGACGCCGTTCAGCATCGCCGCGACCCCGCCGATCAGACCGTTCGCAGCCTGGTAGGCGAAATCGCCGATGGCCCCCGGCAGGCTGCCCCAGATCGCCACCGCGCCGTCATAGGCTCCCTGGAAAATCGCGACGGTGCGGTCCCCGAAACCGACGACGCCCGCGACGGTGCCGTCGAGCGCCGAGAGCGCGGCGGCCTTCAGCCCCTCCCATCCGGCCGCCATGCGGGCCAGTGCGGCGTCGAGCGCGAGCCCAGCCCGCGACCAGACCTCGGCGGCCAGATCGGAGAGCAGCCGGAAGGCTTCGCCGACCCCGCCCACGCGGGCGACGATTTGGGAAAGCTGATAGATCAGCTCGCCGACACCGACGATCAGCGCCCCGATGCCGGTGCGGATCAGCGCGCCGCGCAGGACGATCAGCGTCGTGGCGAGACCACGGAAGGAGAGCGCGGCGGCGGCCATGCCAGCCCGGCGATCCAGCGGCCCGCGAGGAAAGTCGCGAAGGTCACGGCATAGGTGGTTAGGCGGCCGATACTGTCGAAAAGGCTACGAATGGCGATGCCGAGCGGCCGGTGCGGCTGTCGATGGCCGCCATGGCGTTGGCGTACCCGGCCGATGCCAGTGCTGCCTCTAGATCCCGGTGATAACGTCCGGTCGCCTCATAAACGACGCGGAGCGGTTTTCGTCCGAGCCATTTCCGCATGGCCTTGAGCCCGGCCGCGTCATTGCCGAAGCGGGCCCGCTTGCCGTCCGAGAGACGGTAGATGTCGAGTGTGGTCTTCGAGATATCGATCCCGATGATCGTACATGGTCTCTTCGCCTCCTGGCCTTGTCGGGGCAAGGACGCGAGGTCTTCCCCATGTATCCGTTCAGGACATTCGAAAAGGCGGGGGCGATCACACTACTGATCGGCCCGATCTGACCATCTCCACAACGATCCGTCCCCCGCCGCTATCCCGCATACTTGGGGTGCCGGACAGTGGCTCCCGTATCGCACGAGAACCGCGGCCTTTCTTAGGCGGCAAACCCATAAATCTGGTTGGCGTTTTGCTGTGTGGCTGATTCAAGGCTCGAAACTGAGGGAGCCCTGAATGACACGTCGCCGGTACGAACTGACCGACCATGAATGG
>NZ_JBKQWU010000147.1:0-2414 GCF_047275745.1 Amaricoccus sp. W119
AACTGGTGCAGTGGGTCAGGAAGGAGATCGGCCCGATCGCCTCCCCCGACCTCATCCAGTGGGCGCCCGGCCTGCCCAAGACCCGCTCCGGCAAGATCATGCGCCGCATCCTGCGCAAGATCGCCGAGAACGACTACGGCGCCCTCGGCGACACATCCACCCTCGCGGACCCAGCCGTCGTCGACGAACTCATCGACAACCGAATGAACCGACGGTGACGAGATCCCCCAGGGACGCGGCCTCCGCCGTGCCCCCGGGGCGGCCCCTCGCCGGCGGGGCGCGCGTGTGACCGGCTCGAGACTGCCAGGACCGACCGGCCGCGCGCCAGCGGAGTGAGCCCGCCGCCGACCAAGCCAAAAAAAGGGAAGATGAAGATGGAAGCAACGCTCGCGGAACGGATCGCCGCCGATCCGAACTACCAGAAATTGAGGACGCAACGGTCAAGCTTCGGCTGGCAGCTGACGATCGCGATGCTGGTCGTCTATTACGGGTTCATCCTGCTGATCGCCTTCTCGAAGGATCTGCTTGCGATCAGGCTCGGCGAGGGCGTGATGACGCTCGGAATCCCGATCGGCTTCGGGGTGATCCTCTTCACCATCCTCATCACCGGCATCTACGTACGCCGCGCCAACAGCGAATTCGACGACCTCACGGAGAAGGTCAAGCGGGAGGCCCTGAAGTGAAGCAGCCAATCCTCGGACCAATCCTCGGAACCGGCGTCCTCGCCGCTCTCGTCGCGGCGCCGGCGGCCGGCTTCGCAGCCGACGTGATCCAGGGCGGCGAACAGCAGCCGACGAACTGGACCGCCATCATCATGTTCGCGGCCTTCGTCGTGATGACGCTCTTCATCACCAAATGGGCCGCCTCCAAGACCAAGTCCGCCGCCGACTTCTATACCGCGGGCGGCGGCATCACCGGCTTCCAGAACGGGCTCGCGATCGCGGGTGACTACATGTCGGCGGCCTCCTTCCTCGGCATCTCGGCCGCGGTCATGGTCTCGGGCTACGACGGGCTCATCTACTCGATCGGCTTCCTCGTCGGCTGGCCGATCCTGACCTTCCTGATGGCCGAACGGCTCCGCAACCTCGGCAAGTTCACCTTCGCCGACGTGGCGGCCTTCCGCTTCGCCCAGACCCCGATCCGCGTCTTCGCCGCCTCCGGCACGCTGATCGTCGTCGCCTTCTACCTGATCGCGCAGATGGTCGGCGCGGGCTCGCTGATCGAGCTGCTGTTCGGCCTCGACTACTGGATCGCGGTCGTGGTCGTCGGCATCCTGATGATGGTCTACGTGCTCTTCGGCGGCATGACCGCGACCACCTGGGTGCAGATCATCAAGGCCTGCCTCCTGCTCGGCGGCGCGACCTTCATGTCGATCATGGTGCTCTGGCGCTACGGCTTCAGCCCGGAGGCGATGTTCGCCGACGCGGTCCGGATCAAGAGCGAGATCGCAGGCGCGACCGAGGGCACGACGCCCGAGGCGGCGGCCGCGGCCGGCCAGTCGATCATGGCGCCCGGCACCTTCATCAAGGACCCGATCTCGGCAATCAGCTTCGGCATGGCGCTGATGTTCGGCACCGCCGGCCTGCCGCATATCCTGATGCGCTTCTTCACCGTGCCGAGCGCCAAGGAAGCGCGCAAGTCGGTGATGTGGGCCACGACCTGGATCGGCTACTTCTATCTCCTGACCTTCATCATCGGCTTCGGCGCGATCACCTTCGTGCTGACCAATCCGGGCTTCCTCGGGCCGGACGGCACGCTGATCGGCGGCAACAACATGGCGGCCGTGCATCTCGCCCAGGCGGTCGGCGGCAACGTCTTCCTCGGCTTCATCTCGGCGGTGGCCTTCGCGACCATCCTCGCGGTCGTCGCGGGCCTCACGCTCTCCGGCGCCTCGGCGGTCAGCCACGACCTCTATGCGACGGTGATCAAGGGCGGCCAGGCCGACAGCGCCGCCGAGCTCCGGGTGTCGCGCATCACCACGCTCTGCCTCGGCTTCATCGCGGTGATCCTCGGCATCGCCTTCAAGAACCAGAACATCGCCTTCATGGTGTCGCTGGCCTTCGCGGTCGCCGCCTCCGCGAACTTCCCGGTGCTGTTCATGTCGGTTCTCTGGAAGGACTGCACGACGCGGGGCGCGGTCGCCGGCGGCTTCGTCGGCCTCATCTCCTCGGTGCTGCTGACGGTGCTCTCGCCCTCGGTCTGGGAAGCCACCTTCGGCAACCCGGTCGGCTCGGCGCCCTTCCCCTACACCTCGCCGGCGCTCTTCTCGATGACCCTTGCCTTCCTCACGATCTGGCTCGTCTCGAAGACCGACGACAGCCCGCGGGCGCGGCAGGACCGGGCCGGCTACCTCGCACAGCAGGTGCGTTCCGAGACCGGCATCGGCGCCTCGGAAGCCTCGGCGCACTGAAGGG
>NZ_JBKQWU010000148.1:0-2394 GCF_047275745.1 Amaricoccus sp. W119
CGAATGGCCAGACCGAGGGCCAGATCACCAAGCTCAAGCTCGTCAAGCGCCAGATGTACGGCCGCGCAAAGCTCGACCTCCTCAGGGCTCGGCTGCTCGGTGCCGCGTGATAAGCACGGAGATGCACCGAGATTGAGTCAGAGCCCCTTTTCCGCGCCGATCGGGGGGCACCATTCAACGCCGATTGACACCTTAGCCAGCCGGCCAGCGATGGCGACTCGCGCGCCCTCGGCCAGCGCCAGCGCCCCGCCCGCCACGCAGGTCGGGCGGGGCGACCAGCAGGTCGTCGAACCGCGCCGCGGGGCCTGAAAAGGGCGCTGCCGCGGCGTCGGGATTGAGCGGCCGCGCCGTCGAACCCGGCGTCCAGCGCGCAGGATCCGCGCGGTCGCGGTTCAGAACGTCGCGCAGGCAGCAGGGCTCGGCTCGACCGCCGCGAGGATGCCGGTTTGCCCTTCCGAGAAGCCGCCTCCCTGCCCCAGCTCCACGATCAGAGTCGCGACAAAGTGGATGATTTTCGGGCATCGATCAGAACCCCTCGAGCACGATCTTGCCGCGCGCGGCGTTCGTCTCGATCAACGCGTGCGCTTTCTTCAGGTTTTCGGCGTTGATCGGCGTCAGCATCTCGGTCAGCGTGGTGCGGATCCGGCCGGCGTCGACCAGCCTCGCCACCTCGTCGAGCAGCCGGCCCTGCTCGCCGAGGTCGGGCGTGCCAAAGATCGGCCGCGTGAACATCAGCTCCCAATGGACCGAGACCGCCTTGCGCTTGAAGCCCAGCACGTCGAGGGTCTCGGGATCGTCGATCAGCCCGAAGCGGCCCTGCGGCGCGATCAGCGCCTGGATACCCTTCACGTGGCGGTCGCTCTGATTGGTGGAGAAGACCAAGCCCGGCGCGCCGAGGCCGAGCGCCTCGACCTGCGCCGCCAGATCGCCGTGGTGGTCGATCACGTGATGCGCGCCGAGCTCGCGCACCCAGTCTTGCGTCCCAGGGCGCGAGGCGGTGGCGATCACTGTGAGATCGGTCAGCGCGCGCACAAGCTGGATCGCGATCGAGCCGACGCCGCCCGCGCCGCCGACAATCAGAATGGCATTGGCCGCGCCGGGAACGGCGCGGCGGATGTCGAGCCGGTCGAACAGCATCTCCCAAGCGGTAATCGCGGTCAGCGGCAACGCGGCCGCCTCGGCGTCCGAGAGGGTCTTCGGCTTGTGGCCGACAATCCGGGCATCGACGAGGTGGAATTCGCTGTTCGCGCCGGGCCGCGTGATCGAGCCCGCGTAGAACACCGGATCGCCCACGGCGAAGCCCTTCGCCTCCGGGCCGACCTCGGCGACGCGGCCAACCGCGTCCCAGCCCAGCACCTTCCACGCACCGTCCGGCGGCGTCGCGCTCTTGCGCGCCTTGGTATCGACCGGATTTACCGACACCGCCGCGACCTCGACCAGCAGGTCGTGGCCGGTTGCGACCGGACGCGGCAGGTTGATGTCGCGCAGCGCGTCGGGGCGGTCGATGGCTCCGGGGATCTCGTAGCCGATGGCTTTCATGCCTTGCTCCAGTGGTTCGATTGAACTGGAGCAAATCTGGCGATATGCTCAATCACAGGCAATACGCACAACGAACGCACATAGTATCAAAAAGGATACTGTCATGGCCAAGGCCCGTCATTCCCGGTTCGACTGTACCCCCGGCTGCTCGGTGGAGGCCGCGATCGGCCTGATCGACGGCAAGTGGAAGTCGATCATCCTGTGGCACTTGCTCCCAGGCACGCTGCGCTTCAATGAGATCCGCCGGCACGTCGAAAACTGCACGCCCCGCATGCTGACCAACCAGTTGCGTGAGATGGAGGAGGACGGTCTCGTCACGCGGAAGGTCTACGCCCAGGTGCCGCCTAAGGTGGAGTATTCGCTCTCCCACCTTGGCCGCACGATGGAGCCGATCCTGCGCGCGCTGAAGGACTGGGGCGATGCGAACATTGGCCTCTACGGCAAGCCGGCCGGCCACGACCCGCGCGGCGCGGGTTGATCGGCTGCGCGGCCGGAAGCGCCGGGGTGTATGTGGACTGCGCGCTTTTACGCGGGCGCGCCCTTGCGAGCAGCCGACGGGATAGTCCTCGGCGCGCTGTGTCCGCTGTATTCGCGACCTCGGCTGAGCGAGGAGAAACGAAAGCTACCGAATGAACTCGCCGCCGACGTGGCTTCACCCATCTTGGGAAAAGACGCGGCTCGAGAAGTCGAACCCCGTCAGAAGGCGAGATCTGCCACGGGCAGGCAGAATAAGCTCTGAACGGATCGTGCCCCATCTGGTGGTGTAGCTCACGGCGGGCCTCGCGCTCATCAGCGGGCCGAGCAGGTCAGTCGCGCTGCGCGGCAGGCAGGCTGACGGTGAGATCATCGCAGACG
>NZ_JBKQWU010000149.1:0-2347 GCF_047275745.1 Amaricoccus sp. W119
ACATCGTCGAGGACGCGGACGATCTGCGCGCCCGGCTCGCGGAGAACGCGGCCCACTGGCGGCGGGGTCTCACGGATCTCGGCTTCGACCTCATTCCCGGGGAGCATCCGATCGTTCCGGTGATGCTCGGCGACGCGGTGCTGGCGCAGCGCATGGCCGCGGCCCTTGGCGAGCGGGGCGTGCATGTCGCGGGCTTCTTCTTCCCGGTCGTGCCCAAGGGTGCCGCGCGAATCCGGACGCAGATGAACGCGCGGCTGACGCGCGAGGATCTTGATTTCGCGCTCGAAGCCTTCGCCGGCGCGGGCCGCGAACTGGGGGTGATCTGATGCGCGCGCTCGTGAAGGCCGAACCCGCCGAGGGGCTCTGGATGGAGGATCGCCCGGTGCCGGAGATCGGGCCGGACGATGTGCTGATCCGCGTGAAGAAGACCGGGATCTGCGGCACGGACGTGCATATCTGGAACTGGGACGACTGGGCACGGCGCACCGTGCCGGTGGGGCTCGTCACCGGCCACGAATTCGCGGGCGAGATCGTCGCACTCGGACGCGACGTGACCGAACTCGCCATCGGCCAACGCTGCTCGGGCGAGGGCCATCTGGTCGGAAAGCACAGCCGGCAGAGCCGCTCGGGCCGGTTCCATCTCGACCCGGAGACCCGGGGCATCGGCGTGAACGAGCCCGGNAGGGCCATCTGGTCGGAAAGCACAGCCGGCAGAGCCGCTCGGGCCGGTTCCATCTCGACCCGGAGACCCGGGGCATCGGCGTGAACGAGCCCGGCGCCTTCGCCGAATTCCTGCGGCTGCCGGCGTTCAACGTGGTGCCGCTCCCCGACACGATCTCCGACGAGATCGGCGCCATCCTCGACCCGCTCGGCAATGCGGTCCACACCGCGCTGAGCTTCGATCTCGTGGGCGAGGATGTGCTCATCACCGGCGCGGGGCCGATCGGGATCATGGCCGCCGCCGTGGCGCGGCATGTCGGCGCGCGGCATGTGGTGATCACCGATGTGAACCCCGACCGGCTCGCCCTCGCCGGGAAGGTTGTGGACGCCGTGACCGTCAATGTCGCCGAGGAGGATCTGGCCGAGGTCAAGGCGCGGCTGAAACTCAAGGAGGGTTTCGACGTCGGGCTCGAGATGAGCGGCAATGCGCGGGCCTTCGACCAGATGGTCGAAACGATGGTCATGGGCGGGCGGATCGCGATGCTCGGCATCCCGCCCGGCAAGAGCGCCGTGGACTGGAGCCGCATCGTCTTCAAGGCGCTGACCATCAAGGGCGTCTATGGCCGCGAGATCTTCGAGACCTGGCACAAGATGATCGCCATGCTGGAAAACGGGCTCGATGTGTCCGCCGTGATCACGCATGAATTCCCGGCGGCTGAATTCGCGACGGGCTTCGCCGAGATGCGTGGCGGGCGCTCCGGCAAGGTGATCCTCGACTGGACCGATCAGGAGCGCGACGTGACACGGTAGAAGACCCGGAAGCCAGCGGAGAACGCGCCGATTTGACACTCAGATTGCGGGCGCGAAACAAGTTCAGCTAAAGCGGAGGGGCCGCGTCTCCTTCGGAAAAGGGAGATGATCGATGGCGAACACCCGGATATCGGACAGGCGGGCTGCCAGTTCTCAGGACACTGGTTATCAGGACACCGGCTCTCAGGACGGGGGGTCCCGCGACAGCGGTTCCGGGGCCGCCCGGACACCCGCATCTCGGGGAGTCGGAGCCCAGGGGCGCATCCCGCTACGGCAGATCGAACGCGATCGCCGGGCCTTCGGGGCCGACCGGCTCAGCTTTCACCTCGAACTGCGGTGCCGGGACCCCTGGACCGGGCTCACGGCGTTCGCCGATGCCTGCGGCGCGGCGGGTCTCGGGCTCGGGGCGCTACGCTGTGGCGCGGAGGGCCGGGTCGCCTGCGTGCTGCGCGATGGCGGGACGGCGGATCTGTCGCTGCTCGACGCGGTGATCGCGGCGCGGGATTCGATCGCGCTCATCCGCTGGACGACCGAGATCGGGATCGGGCGTTCCGGCTGAGCGCCTCAGGCGCTGTCGCGCGGGACGATCCTGCCGGACAGGAGCACGTTGCCCTGCTCCTCGCCGTTCAGAATCCGGACCAGAGCCTCGGCCATCGCGGTGATCGGCTGGCGGTAGGTGGTCAGACGATAGCCGGGCGCGGCGGCGAGGGGGATGTCGTCGAAGCCCGTCACGGCGAGCCCGGAGGGGATCGCGAGCCCGAGCCGGTAGCGCGCCGCGTCCATCGCGCCGAGCGCGAGAATGTCGTTCTCGCAGACCAGAGCGTCCGGCATGTCGCCGGGGCTCCGCGCGCCGAGCGCCGCGACGACGCCCGTCACC
>NZ_JBKQWU010000150.1:0-2326 GCF_047275745.1 Amaricoccus sp. W119
CTTGATCATCGAAATGATCTGCGTCTCGGAAAATCGGCTCTTTCTCATTCGTCTGCTCCTTCGAGGTCGAGCAGACCCTACATCAGAGCGAGGGAGTTTCCGGGGGGCAGGTCATCGGCCATCAGATCCTCAGGCCGATCGCAGCCCCTCAGCAGCTCGTCCAGTATCGAGTCGTCGATCTTCTTCGCCATGGTCCACGCTGTCCTTTCCTCTCAGCATGGACCGGCAGTCCCGTACACAGAAGGCCGGACACTCTCAGCCTATAAGCAGCGCTGCTTCGTGATCGATTGGGATCGCGAGCAGATCACCTGCCCGCGAGGCAAGGTCTCGGTGACCTGGCGCGCTGGCCGCGACGAGGTCGGCTCCCCGCGCATCCAGGCGGTGTTCAGCCGCACCGACTGCGGCGCCTGCGGCGTTCGAAAGCTGTGCACCTCGGCCAAGGAGAAGCGCCGGTCCGTCTACTTCCATCCGCGCCCCGAATATGAAGCGCTGAACGCGGCACGCGCGCGCATGCACGATCCGGCCTGGAAAAAGCGCTACTATGTGCGCGCTGGCATCGAGGGCACGTTGTCGCAGGGCGTGCGCGCCCTCGGGATGCGCCGCGCCAGATACCTTGGCCTCGACAAAACCGGACTACAGCAAGCCTGCTCGGCCGCTGCCATGAATGCCTTGCGCGCCGTGCGGTGGCGAGCTATGGCTGAATCTGGGTGACGCGCCCTGATCAGGCGGCGCGGTTTTCGGCATCGTTGGTGGCGACGCCGTCGATGAACTTGATGCCGTCGACGACGAGAGGCAACTGGTTCGCACCCATCAGCCGGCGCCATTTTTTCGACGCGGCGCGGACCAGGGTAAAAACCATCAGCTTCGCCGTCTTCTGCGAGAGCGCGCCCTTGGTCCGGACGGTTCGATGCCGGACCGTGGCGAAGACGCTCTCGATCGGGTTGGCGGTGCGCAAATGATCCCAGTGTTCGGCGGGATAGTCGAAGAACGCCAGCAGGGCCTCGCGGTCCTTGGTCAGGCAGGCGACGGCATTGGCGTACTTGGCGCCGTACTTTTCGGCGAAGACATCCATGGCCGTCTCCGCGTCGCCCCGCGTCTCGGCCTGCCAGATGTCGCGCAGGTCGGACTTGACCGTCGGCGCCATGGATTTGGGGAACTTGTTCAATACGTTCGAGGTCTTGTGCACCCAGCATCTTTGATGATGCGTGCCGGGGAAGACCTCGTCGAGCGCCTTCCAGAAGCCGAGCGCGCCGTCGCCCACGGCGACCTCGGGCGCGACGGCGAGGCCGCGGGCCTTGAGGTCGATCAGCAACTCCCGCCAGCTTTGCGCGCTCTCCCGCCGACCCACGTAGAAGCCGACGAGCTCCTTCTTGCCCTCTGGCGTGGCGCCGATCACGACGAGGATGCACTCGGCCTCGGGCTCCATCCGGGCCTGGAGATAGACGCCGTCCGCCCAGACGTAGACGTAGCGGCGCGCCGACAGATCGCGGTGCTGCCAGCGTTCATAGTCCTGCTCCCATCCCGCCGTGAGACGGGCGATAACTCCCGGCGACAGGTTCGGCGCATCTGGACCAAGGAGCGCCGAGAGCGCGTCCTGAAAATCGCCGGTGGAAATACCGCGCAAGTAAAGAACGGGCAGCAGGGCGTCGGGGCTCCTCGAGCGGCGGGCCCATCTCGGCAGGATGTGCGAGGTGAGCCGGATCTTCTCCCCGGTCGACACGCCGACGGCGCGATCCCGGATCTTGGGACGCCGGAGTTCGAGTGCGCCGATGCCGGTCTGCACCTTCCGCTCGGGTCCGTGCCCGTGCCGGACCACACGCTGCCGACCATCCGCGAGCCGCTCCTCGACAAAGCCTTCGAGGAAGGCCTCGATCTCGGCTTCGAGCGCGGTCACCAGCATCCGGCGCGCACCTTCCCGGGCAATCTCGGTCAAAGGGTCCTCGACCGAACCCGGCTGGCGCAACCGAATGATGCTGTTATCTTCCTTCATGGCGTATCGCTCCCTCTGGAGGTTCTGGCAGGCTCGACACCCGCCACGATACGCCGCCCTCTCAACCCGCATCACCCAAGTTCGGCCATAGCTCTGCGGTGGCTGGCTCGAAGCACGCGTGCCAAGACCCGCGTCACCCGCTTCGCCGCTCTCGCTAATGTCGCCTGAATTCGCCGACAGTATCTAGCTGATGTCGGCGCACCAGACCTGGTTGGGCCTGTTGTACCGCCCCCGGATCCTGAGACACCTGATTGCGCTTACGCGGCCAGCGGGATCGTGTCCATCTGGTCGCGTCGGAACTGGGCTGGTGAGCGGTGGCCATGGCGCTCGATCAGC
>NZ_JBKQWU010000151.1:0-2228 GCF_047275745.1 Amaricoccus sp. W119
ACACACCGCGTGAAAATACCGGGCGCGAAACCGCCCGGAACACCGGGCTCAATGCCGGGCACAAGGGGGAGCGTGCCGAATGAAGACCCTGCTCAGAACGTTCAACGGCTTCACCGAAGGCGTCGCCGCCCTGATGATGGTCACGATCTTCGCGACCTTCATCCTGCAGATCGCGGTTCGATACATCGTCGGCTCGGAATGGTTCGTGTCGATCACCGGCGGCGTCATCGACGCCGCCGATTTCGGCTGGACCGTGGAATTCATCCTCGCGCTCTGGCTCTGGACGATCTTCTGGGGCAACGCCTTCGTGGTGCGCGACAGCGATCACGTCACCTTCGACATCATCTACAACTCGGTCGCACCCCGAACCCGCTCCGTGCTCGCGATCACCGGCGCCCTGATCATCGTCGTGGCGCTCTGGTCCTCGATCGGCCCGACCTATGACCGGATGAAGATCCTGCGGCTGAAGTCCTCGGCGACGCTCCCCGTCAAGATGCTCGAGATCTACTCGATCTACTTCGTGTTCCTCGCCGTCGTCGGCCTGCGCTACCTGTGGCGCGCGGTCGAGGTATTCCGCCACGGCGCCGACCGCGAGACCCATGTCCTGCCGATCGAGCCCCTGCACAACGAGGAGGACCGGGCATGAGCCTCGAACTGACCATCATGATCGGCTCGCTGTTCCTGCTGGCGGGCATCGGCATTCCCATCGCCTATGCGATCATCGTCGCCTCGATGGCCTACATGCTGGCGACCGGCACCTCGATCGGCCTCGTCGGCAAGACGCTTTCCGATGGCATCTACCAGAGCTTCCTGCTCCTCGCCGTGCCGCTTTTCATCGTCGCCGCCAACATCATGAACGCGGGCTCGATCTCGGACCGGCTGCTGAGCTTCTGCGTCGCCACGGTCGGCCGGTTCAAGGGTGGACTTGGCCATGTGAATGTCATGGCATCGCTGATCTTTTCCGGCATGTCCGGCTCCGCCGTCGCGGACGCCGCCGGCATCGGCAAGATCATCATCGACATGATGCGCAAGGACGGCCGCTTCCCGGCGGGCTACGCCGCCGCGATCACGGCCGCCTCGGCGACCATCGGGCCGATCATTCCGCCCTCGATCCCGATGGTGCTCTACGCGCTGATCTCGAACGCCTCGATCGGCGCGCTGTTTCTCGGCGGCATCATGCCGGGTCTGCTGATGGGCGCGGTGCTGATGCTCATGAACTGGTGGATCTCGCACCGCCGCGGCTTCGCGACCGAGGAAGCCGTCCCGATGCGGGAACTGCCGGCCGTTACCATGCGCGCCTTTCCGGCGCTGATGATGCCGGTGATCCTGCTCTACGGCATCTACGGCGGCGTCACCACGCCCACGGAAGCCGCCGCGGTCGCCGCCGCCTATGCGCTCCTGCTGTCGGTCTTCTTCTACCGCTCGCTGAAGGCGGGGGCCTTCTACTCGATCCTGATCGAGAGCTCGCGGTCCTCGGCCGCCGTCGGCATCGTGATCGGCGGCGCGCTGATCCTGAACTACATCGTCGCCTCGGAAAACATCCCCTCGATGATGGCCTCCTACCTGGACGGGGTGAATGTTTCGCCGCTGGTCTTCCTGCTCGGCGTCAACCTGATCGTGCTCATCCTCGGCTGCCTGCTGGACGCCACGACCATCATCCTGGTGATCGTGCCGCTCTTCATCCCCACCTGCAACCTGCTCGGGATCGATCTGGTGCATTTCGGCGTGGTGATCGTGGTCAACTGCATGATCGGGCTGATAACGCCGCCCTATGGCATCCTGCTCTTCGTCATCAACGCCGTCACCGGCATTCCGCTGCGCAGCATCATCGTCGAGGTCGTCCCCTTCCTCGTCGCCCTGATCGGCGCCCTGCTCCTGATGATCCTCTTCCCGGGCATCGTCCTCTTCCTGCCGAGGATGTTCGGCTATGAGGGCTAGCGGCCCCGGAGTCGCAGGCTGACGGGCCCGCCGGTCGTCCGGCCGCGGGAGCGCGAGCCTGGCCAGGCGAACCGAACCGGGGTTTGCGCGTTGCTTCGCTGTCCGAAAGGTGCGTGATGGATCGCCCAAGCCTCAGCCTCGGGATCGAGGAGGAATATCTGATCGTAGACCCGGAGACGCGGGATCTGGTCGCGGAGCCGGCGGCCGGCTTCTTCGCCGATTGCCGGGACGCGCTCGGCGGCCAGGTCTCGGCCGAGTTCCTGCGCTGTCAGGTCGAGGTCGGGACGAAG
>NZ_JBKQWU010000152.1:0-2195 GCF_047275745.1 Amaricoccus sp. W119
CGCTGGAAGCGGATCAGGCGACCACGATCGCCGAGCTCGGCTCGGCGGCGCGGCAGATCGACGGCATGATCCGGGTGCTGAGCGACGACGGGGTACGGGTCGAGATCATCGCCGGGCTCGTCGGCGGGTTGAACCGGCGGATCTTCCAGCGGCTCTGGACGCTCGTCGCACCCGAGGCGCTGCGCGAGCATTCCTGCCTCATCGTCATGGGCAGCGAAGGCCGGGGCGAGCAGATCATCAAGACCGACCAGGACAACGCGCTGATCCTGCGCGACGGATTCGTCTTCAACGGGATCGAGGCGGTGACGGAGACCTTCACCGCGGCGCTGATCGAATTCGGCTACCCGCCCTGTCCCGGCGGCATCATGGTGAGCCGCCCGCTCTGGTGCCAGCCGGTCGAGGGTTTCCGCGCCGCGCTCCGCGACTGGACGCATGGCAGCAATCCCGAAGGGCCGATGAACCTCGCGATCTTCCTCGACGCGGCGGTGGTGGCGGGAGACGCCAGCCTGCTCGCCGATCTCCGGGCCTATCTCGCGCGGATCATCGCCGGCGGCGATGCGTTTCACGCGCGCTTCGCCGCCGCGATCGAGCAGTTCGGCGGCGGCGAGGGCGGCTGGTGGCGCCGGCTTCCCGGCCTGCGCGGGCCGGAGGCGGCGGAGATCGACCTCAAGAAGCTCGGGGTCTTCCCGCTCGTTCACGGCGTGCGCGCGCTCGCACTCCAGTATGGCATGACCGCGACGCTCGGCACCGAGGACCGGATCGGCGCGCTCGCCGGCGCAGGGCGGATCGAGGCCGGGCTCGCGCGCGATCTCGTGGACGCGCTGCACCTGCTGATGGGGCTGAAGCTCGCCAACAACCTTCGCCAGATCGACGCGGGCCGCCCGCCCGACAACGCCGTGCGACTGACCGAGCTCGGCACGATCGAGCGCGAGTCGCTGAAGGACGCGCTGGCGATCGTGCGGCGCTTCAGGGACTGGCTCCGGTCGCATTACCGGCTGGACGCGCTGTGACGGGCGGGCGCGGTCCCCGGACACAGGTGCTCGTCGCGCTCTGCGCCGCCGGGGTCGCGCTCTTCAACTTCCCGCTCCTGATCGTCTGGGACCAGCCCGCGACGGTCCTCGGCCTGCCGCTCCTGCCGGTGGCGCTCTTCGCGATCTGGGCCGGGCTCATCGCGGCGCTCGCCTTCGCGAACGAGAGCGGCGGGCGCCACGACGAACCCGGGCCCCGGCCGGAACGGGAGACGAATCCCGGGGACGAGGCGCCATGATCCCGCCCGTGCTCGTGCTGGCCGCCGGTTTCGGCTACCTGCTCCTGCTTTTCGCCATCGCGGCCTACGGCGACCGCCGCGCCGCCCTCGGCCGCTCGATCATCGACAACCCGGCGATCTACGCGCTCTCCTGGGGGGTCTATTGCACCGCCTGGACCTATTTCGGCAGCGTCGGGCGCGCGGCCTCNCTCGGCCGCTCGATCATCGACAACCCGGCGATCTACGCGCTCTCCTGGGGGGTCTATTGCACCGCCTGGACCTATTTCGGCAGCGTCGGGCGCGCGGCCTCGGGCGGGGTCTGGTTCCTGCCGATCTACCTCGGGCCGATGCTCGCCATGCTGCTCGCCTGGATCGTCGTGCGCAAGATGGTCCGGATCGCGCGGACCTACCGCATCACCTCGATCGCCGACTTCATCGCCAGCCGCTACGGCAAGAGCCCCCTTCTCGCCGCGCTGGTGACGCTCATCACGGTGGTCGGCATCGTCCCCTATATCGCGCTGCAGCTGAAGGCGGTCTCGGCGGGGTATCAGGTGCTGACCGGACCGACCGTCGCGGGCCCCGGTGCCTGGTGGATGGACAAGACGCTCTTCGTCGCCCTCGCGCTCGCCGCCTTCGCCATCGTCTTCGGCGCGCGCCACCTCGATCTCTCCGAGCGTCATGAGGGCCTGGTCGCGGCGATCGCCTTCGAATCGGTCGTGAAACTCGTGGCCTTTCTCGCGGTCGGCGGCTTCGTCACCTGGGGCCTCTTCGACGGGTTCGCCGACATCTGGCAGCGGGCGGAGGCGATCCCGGAGCTTGGCTCGCTGCTCCGGCTCGGGCAGGGGGGCGAGGCCTTCGACTACGCGCAATGGTTCGCGCTCACCATGCTCTCGGCGCTCTCGGTCCTCATGCTGCCGCGGCAGTTCCAGGTCATGGTGGTCGAATGCGT
>NZ_JBKQWU010000153.1:0-2175 GCF_047275745.1 Amaricoccus sp. W119
TGGCTCCCGGCGCCGCGATCCGGGCGCGGGCCTTGCGCGCCTCCGTCGCGCGGGCCGGCAGCCGGGTGACCTGGGCCGGGCCCGCCGCCTGCGCGGTCTCGGCGGTGAACTGCGCGACGAGCCCCGCCAGCGCCTCCGCCTCGGATTTCATCGCGTGGCTGGCGGTGGTCGAGTCATCGACCATTGCCGCGTTCTGCTGCGTCACCTGGTCGAGCTGGTTAATCGCGGTATTGATCTCCGAGAGCCCGACCGACTGTTCGCGCGAGGAATTGGCGATATCGGCGATCAGGGACGTTATGCCGGCGACCGACTCGACGATCACCCGCAAGGCCTTGCCCGTGTCGTCGACCAGTTCCACGCCCCGGCCGACCTGCTGCGAACTGGTGGAGATCAGCGCCTTGATCTCCTTCGCCGCCGCCGAGGACCGCTGCGCCAGCGCCCGGACCTCGGAGGCCACCACCGCGAAGCCCCTGCCCGCCTCGCCCGCCCGCGCCGCCTCGACGCCGGCGTTGAGCGCGAGAAGATTGGTCTGGAAGGCGATATCGTCGATGACGCCGATGATCTGCGAGATGTGCTGCGAGGATTTCTCGATCTCGCTCATCGCATCGACGGCCTGCCGCACGATCCGGCCGCTCTCCTCGGCGCTCCGCCGGGTCGCGGCGACATCCTGGCTCGCCTTCTCGGCTCCGGAGGCCGCCGCGCGGACGCTCGCCGTCAACTGCTCCAGCGAGGCGGCGGTCTCCTCGAGCGCGGCCGCCTGGTTCTCGGTCCGGTGCGACAGATCATCCGCCGCCTGGGTCATACGCAGCGACTCGTCGCGGATGCTCCCGGAGGCGACCACGACCGCGGCGACGGCCGCTTCGAGCGTCTCGACCGCGCCGTTGAAATTCGCCCGCAGCGTCTCGTACTCCGACGGAAAGGCCTCCGCGATCCGGATCGTGAGATCGCCGTCCGCGAGCCCGGCGAGCCCGGCGCTGAGCTGCCCGACCACCCGCGCCCGCTCGGCCTCCATCGCGGCCCGCGTCTCGATGGCGCCGAGCCGCTCGGTCTCGGCTCCGGTGACATCGGAGACGACCTTCACCACCCGCGTCACCTTGCCGGCCGGGTCGCGGACCGGGCTGTAGGTGCCCTGCAGATAGACGATCCGCCCGCCCTTGGCGAGCCGCCGGAAGGTTCCGCGCAGGGCCTCGCCATTGCCGAGCCGCTCCCACATCCGCCGGTACTCGTCGGATTCGGCGAATTTCGGCTCCACGAAGGTGGCGTGCTTGCGCCCCACGGCCTCCGCCTCGGCGTAGCCCATGATATCGAGAAGCACCTGGTTCGCGCGCAGGATCCTGCCGCTCGGGTCGAACTCGATCATGCCCTGCGGGCCGCCGCTGATCGCCTCGATCACCGCCGCCTGGTCGCGCGCCTCGGTTTCCAGCCGGCGCCGCTCGGTCTCGGCCTGGGTGACNACTCGATCATGCCCTGCGGGCCGCCGCTGATCGCCTCGATCACCGCCGCCTGGTCGCGCGCCTCGGTTTCCAGCCGGCGCCGCTCGGTCTCGGCCTGGGTGACATCCGAGCCGACGTAGATCACCCGCGCCACCGCGCCGTTCCTGTCGCGCACCGCGCTGTAGGTGCCCTGCAGGAAGACACGGCTCCCGTCCCTGGTCAGCCGAGGGAAGATGCCCGCGACCGGGAAACCGCTGCCAAGCCTTTCCCACATGCGGCGATACTCGGCCGTGGCCGCGAAGGTCGGATAGACGAAGGCCGCGTGCTGGCGTCCGACGATCTCCGCCTCGGAATGGCCCATGATGCCGAGGAAGTTCCGGTTCGCCCGCAGGATCGCGCCGCGCGGATCGAACTCGACCATCACCTGCGCGGCGTCGATCGCCGCGATCACCGCCGCCTGCTCCGCCACGACCGCCTCGCGCGCGGCGAGATCGTCGCGCAGCCGGGCGACGGCGCGGGCGATCCAGCCTATCTCGTCGCCGCGGTCGGTACCCGGCACCTCGCCATCGTAGCTTCCTTTCGCCACCTGCGAGATCGCGGAGCCCACGCGCAGGAGCGGCCGGGTGACGGCGCGGGTGATGAAGAGCGCGGCGAGGCCGATGATGACCGAGCCCGCCAGCAGCGGCCAGCCGATCTCCGCGAGATGGCCCGCGGCGCTCCGCTCAACCGTCGCGCCGCTCTC
>NZ_JBKQWU010000154.1:0-2138 GCF_047275745.1 Amaricoccus sp. W119
TCCCTCCAAACGCCGAAGCCGGGCGTTTCGCCACCCCAACCGCTCCACGCCCGGCCCCGGCTCTCACCTCAGCTTCAGGACATCGTCTGTCAGATCAAGTGCTGACTTATACAGGTGAAGTCCGCCGGCGCATCACGGCGCTCCTGAACCGGGATCTCGCCGCCGAAGGGCTCGCACCGGCCAACCACAAGCGCGTTTACCGGCTGATGAAGGTCCATGGCCTGCTACTGGAGAAGCATCGCGGCGATCGCCCCGGCCGTACCCACGACGGCAAGGTGGTGGTGATGCGCTCGGACCTGCGTTCGCCAGTGGGCTCGAACCAATGGCGCCTCACTGGCTCACTGCTCGGGCGGCTTCGAATTTACCTGTTGGAACGGCGAGGTCGTCCGGAGCGCCTTCGTCCTCGACGCCCATGACCGGGAAGTCATCGCCTGGCGCGCCACCGCGAATGCCGGGATCAGTGGCTCGGACATCCGCGACGTGATGCTCGAAGCCGTCGAGGAGCGCTTCGGTGGTATTCGCGCGCCGCATCCGGTGGAATGGCTCTCGGACAACGGCTCGATCTATACCGCCCACGACACCCGCGTCTTCGCCATCCAGCTCAACCCTCGTTCCCTGCTTCACGCCGGTCGCGAGCCCCGAGAGCAACGGCATGAGCGAGGCCTTCGTAAGGACCCTGAAGCGCGACTACCTTCGCGTCAGCCCCGTGCCCGACGCCGGAACCGCGCTTGACCAGATCGCCGGATGGTTCGACGACTACAACGAGAACCATCCTCATTTCGGGCTACGAATGCGCTCGCCCCGCGAGTTCAGACGCGCCCATCAACCCGCCGAGGTGTCCGGTTAAACAGNGCGAGTTCAGACGCGCCCATCAACCCGCCGAGGTGTCCGGTTAAACAGGGGCAACACCAATATGGAACTTGTAGCCGAAGACCGGGGTGGCGATCGCCTCCATCAGCGTGCCGTCCGGGCGACGCTTCCGCCGGCCACGCTTCAGCGTCCAGCGCGCATCCCGCCCTCGCGCTCCGCGTCGGTCATTCGCTGGCGCGGCGCGGGCACGATGCTCGCGTCGACGATCCGCCCGCCCATGGCGAGACACCCTCAGATGCGCATCGAACCGGGCGAGGAGCCTCTCCACCGTCCCCGCCCGGACCAGGGCCTCGCGGTACCGCCAGATCGTCGTCTCGTCCGGGACCGGGTCGGCGTCGTCGATCCCCAGGAACCGCCCGAAGCTGCGCCGGTCCAGGATCTGGAACTCCGCCTGCGCATCCGACAGCCCGTAGAGCGCCTGCGGCACCAGAACCTTGAACATCAGCACCGGGTCCATCGGCGGGCGACCGCCCTTCGACCCGTCGGACCGGTTTGCCGCCTTGTCGAGCTCCGGCCGGAACAGCTCGAAATCCACCACCCCCGCAAACCGGTCCAGCGGATCGCCCGCCTTCGACAGCGCCGCATACCGCTCATCCAGATCAAAGAAACCGCGCTGACCCGACATCCAGGCCTCCCCTTCGCCGCCAGGCCAAGGGAATCACGGTAACCTCGTCAAGGTTCTTCAGGGTGTCCACCTGCCGCGCCCAATGGAGAAAAATTGGGGGAATATGCCAAAAAGATCAGGAAACTATCCAGCCATTTCAGCAATTTCATCAATTTGTCGGCTGGATCTGGTGGAGCCAAGGGGGATCGAACCCCTGACCTCTTGCATGCCATGCAAGCGCTCTCCCAGCTGAGCTATGGCCCCGTGGAGCCGGCTTTTAGGGGCAGGGCGGGCACGGCGCAAGGGGAAAAGGGCGGGACCTCGCAGTGCCGCTCGATTTCATTCCGGCGGCCGAGAGCGACGCTGGCCTCGCGCAGTAGGGGCGGGACGAGGAAGCACCCGTGGCGGAGACCTCCGACACGCCCGGACAGCCGCCGCGTCGCCGCCCGCGCACGTCCGATGCCACGCCGCGGGAGCGCCGGGAGCTCGATCCCGGTGCCTGCCCGGATGGTCGTTTCCTAGGGCGTCGACTCATAAACTCTGACACCGGATCCTCGCGGCTGTGAGCTTGACGGCGGCGAGGAAGTTCTCCGGGTCCTTGTCGTAGCGTGTGGCGATGCCTCGAAACTGCTTGATCCGGTTGAAGAACCTCTCCACTAGATTG
>NZ_JBKQWU010000155.1:0-2086 GCF_047275745.1 Amaricoccus sp. W119
ATCGACCTTGCCAAGAACGTGTTCCAGGTCCACGGGGTCGACGCCGCCGGTGCGATCGTTGTTCGCCGGAAGCTGCGCCGGAGCCAGATGCTTACCTTCTTCTCGAACCTTCAGCCCTGCCTGATCGGCATGGAGGCCTGCGCCGGCGCGCACTTCTGGGCGCGAGAGCTGACCGCGCTCGGCCACGAGACAAGGCTGATGCCGGTGGCGTACGTGAGGCTCTATGTGAAGCGCGGCAAGACGGACGGTGAGGAGGACCGTGGCCCCGGTGGGGCCGCGTAAGCGGACGAACGATGCCGAGGCCATCTGCGAAGCCGTGGGACGCCCGTCGATGCGCTTTGTGCCGGTGAAGTCGACCGAGCGGCAGGCGGCGCTCGTTGATCACAAAGCGCGGGAGTTCCTGGTTCGCCAGCGGCCCCGGATCGTCAATGCGATCCGGGCGCATCTCGCGGAATTCGGCATCGTCATCGCGAAGGGAATCCACAACATCGACCGTCTGCTCGCCACGGTCGAGAAGGCGCCCGAGGCCGCCCGGCCGGCGCTCGCGCTGCTAGCCGATCAGCTGCGCGATACGCACGACAGGATCGCCACCGTGACCGCGCGGGTCGAGTCCGCGCAGGCGGGAGACCCGCTCGCGCGCCGTCTTGCCAGCGTGCCCGGGGATCGGGACGATCACCGCGAGCACGCTCGCGGCCACGACGCCCGATGTCGAGGTCTTCCGATCGGGGCGGGATTACGCCGCGTGGCTGGGCCTGACACCGAAAGCTCATTCCTCCGGAGGCAAGGAGCGGCTCGGCGGGATCCCGAAGGCGGGCAACCGCTATCTTCGTCGGCTGCTCTACCTTGGAGCGATGTCGCGCAGTGAGCCAGCGCGCGCCATCGGTTCAAGCACGATGGCGAACGCGCGGCGCGGCAAAAAGGCGGGCACGGACTGGCTCAGCCTGATGCTGGGACGAAGCCGGTGAAGCTGGTCGCGCCGCCAATGTCGCTCGAACCATTGGCGCCGACATTTGTCGGCCTCTGGCCAACCGTATGGCTCGGGTCGTCTGGGCATTGATCAGATCGGGTAAGAGCTACCGGGCTGAGCCAGCCTGAACAAACGCCGGCCTCCTCGACCGGCGGACCGGCGAAGAGAAGGTGAGGCGCGAAACGTGAGGTGATGGCGAAACGGACGGCGAGACGACGGTGGGAATACCCTGTTCGGACCGGAGCACCCTGGAGCGCGTGCCATTGATTGGGGTCCCGACGCCGGCGGACTTCATCAGGGCGCGCGGTCAATCGACCGCTCAGCAGACGCCGCATACATGGCCGCGACCGACCCGATGCCTAGAACCAAATCAACGCCCCTTGCCCCGCGGGAGCCGCCCATACATGGTCCGAGAGACAATGGCGAATGACGCGCGCTGGACGCTGGTCTTCGGCAAGGCGCGGCTGCGCGAGGACGGGACGCGGCACACCGACATCGCCATCCCGCTCTTCGGCTACAAAAGTCACGCCGGCATCGACCGGCGCCACGGGTTCATCCGGACCTGGGAGGTCACCGACGCGAGCAGTCACCACGGCCGCGTGGCTCGCGCCGGGGGCTGCTTGACACCTCGAATGCCGCCGCGACGGTCTGGGCCGACAGCGCCTACCGCTCGAAAGCGAACGAGGCCTTTCTCGAGAAGCGCGGCTTCCGCGGCCAGATCCATCATCGCAAGTCGAGGGGGCGCCCGATGGCGCCACATATCCGGCGCGGCAACGCTGGCCGCCCCAAAATCTGCGCCGCCGTCGAGCATGTCTTCGCCCGGCAGAAAGGCTCAATGGGCCTCTTCGTCAGGACCATCGGCATCGTCCGGGCCAGGGTGAAGAGCGGCGGTCAATCTGACGTGGCGGGACGCGCCCGCCGTCTACGGGTCTCCGAAGGCGCTCTACAACCGTTTCATCCGCTGGAGCCGGATCGGCGTCTTCGACCGGATCTTCGCCACGCTCGCAGGCGCGAGCGAGGCGACGGATACCGTGATGATCGATGCGACACATCTGAAGGCTCACCGCACCGCCGCCAGCCTGCTCAAAAAGGGGTTTCCGGCTGGAAGTCGACCCACTG
>NZ_JBKQWU010000156.1:0-2068 GCF_047275745.1 Amaricoccus sp. W119
TCCATCGCGGCCCTGAGCGGGCGCTCGCCATAGCCGGGGACGAGATCGGAGGCGATGAGATCGAGCGCGTAGAGCGCCTCGCGCAGCACGAAGGTCAGTTCCGGGCCGACCTTGAGGATCGGAAATCCGTCCTCGACCAGTTCGGACAGCGGTCCCGTGCCCTGATAATCGGTCGAATGCGCCTCGAAGACGAAGCCCGGCTCGTCGTCGAGCACGGCGGTGAGCGCGCGCGCCTTCTCCCGGTCATAGAGGACGACGTTGTGATTGCCGAATTCGACGCCGGGCTGCACCACGATGCCGATGACGCGGCCGAGGGCGTCGCCGAGACCCGCTCTCTCGAAGGTCTCGCGGTGGATCGCGATCGTCTCGCGCGCGGCGTCCGGGCTCGTCGGGGTGATCTCGTCGAGCGCGTGGTCGGCGCCGCCCGGCGGCGGAACCTCGGTGCCGATGATGTAGCGCGGCATCTCGCCGCCGCTCGCCCGCGCCACGCGCTCGGCCGCGCCGGCGAGGCGCGCGGCGCGCTCCGCCGTCGTCGCGTCGTCGAGCGCCGCCGGCTCGCCCGCGCAGCCCATCGAGGCGTCGAGATGGATCTTGCGGAACCCGGCCGCGACATAGGCCTCGACCATCTTCTCCGCCTCGGCCAGCGCCGCCTCGGCCGGCTGGTCGCGCCACGGGTTGGGGCCGAGATGGTCGCCGCCGAGCACGATCTGTTCGGGCGGGCAGCCTTCCTCCCTGGCGATCCGGGCGACCAGCGCCGCGAAATCGGCCGGGCGCATGCCGGTATAGCCGCCCTGGTGGTTCACCTGGTTGCAGGTCGCCTCGATCAGCACCGTGGCACCGGTCTCGACCCCGTGGCGGAGCGCCGCGCGCAGCACGACCGGATGGGCGGAGCAGACCGAGGTGATGCCACGCGGCGTGCCAGCGCGGCGGAGCCCCGCGAGTTCGTCGAGTTTCACAGACATCAGCTCATCCTCCGGGTATTGGCAATGAAGTCGTCGAGTTCGGCGCGCGTGCCCGCGCCCTCCATCGGGCCGCGCGCGGTGACGTTGCGCGCGCCGGCGGCGCAGGCATAGGTGAGCGCCGTCTCGGCCGGCTCGCCGAGCCGCCGGCAGGCGACATAGGCGCCGCCGAAACAATCGCCCGCGCCGGTCGGATCGATTTCCTCGACCGCGAAGGCGGCGGTGTCGACGCGGGTTCCGTCGGGCTGGAAGCAGGTGGCCCCCTCGCCGCCGCGCTTCAGGACGATCTCGCCCACGCCGAGCTCGAAGAGCCGCGCGACCGCCGCCGCCTCGCCGTCCACGCCGGCGGCCCGCTCCAGCTCGGCGCCCGAGGGCAGGAGCAGGTCCGACATGGTGACGAGCCGCGCGAACCGCGCCTCGGTCTCGGCATCGTAGCGCAGCTCCTTGCGCAGGTTCGGGTCGAAGGAGAGCGTGCCGCCCCGCGCCTTGATCGCGTCGGCGGTCTTTTCGATGACGGTCCAGGCGCCGGGCATCGCGAGCGCCGAGCCCATCACATGCAGATGCCCCGCCCGCCCCGCGAGCGCCTCGACGGCCGGGGTCCAGCCGAAACGGGCCGCCGCCGAGGTCGCGATATTGTAGACGAAATCCCGCGAGCCATCGGCGCGGTAGCGCACGAATGCGCTGCCGGTCGGGAAATCGGGATCGACCGCGACGCCCGAGACATCGACGCCGTCGCGCCTCAGCCGGTCGAGGTTCACCCGGCCGAAATCGTCGTCGCCGACCGCGCCGATCATCGCCGCGCCGCCGCCGATCCGGCCGCACTGGTCGATGAAGATCGCCGGCGCCCCGCTCGGGAACGGGCCGATCAGCGGCTGGGCCTCGCGGAAACCCTCGCCGATCGTCGTCGCGACGATCTCGACCAGGATCTCTCCGACGCAGACCGTGGGGCCGAGCGCGTCCGGTGCCAGAATGGTTCGTGTCAAGGCTTCTCTCCTCCCCGAAGCGGTGTCAGGCTGGCGGGTCCGCTTCGATCTGCTGATCCGTGAGTGTCTGGTTCTCCAGCGACAGGAACCGCTGGTGCAGCATGCAGGCGGCGCCGAAGGCCGCGC
>NZ_JBKQWU010000157.1:0-2037 GCF_047275745.1 Amaricoccus sp. W119
CGCATATCGAGGCCTGACACATGACCGCACCCGATCACATGACCGAACTGGGAGAATTTGCTTGCATGGGGGTATCCACACATGGCCCCCGTTTCGACCGGACACCTCGGCATAGGTAGTGGAGTGCGCCCCCACGGGTGGACAGCTCACGCCGCTGTTTTCGACCATGCTCGGGCGTTGATTTCCTCGTACCTATCCGGGCTCAGAAATCCGAGAGCCGAATGCAGGCGTCTCGGGTAATAGATGTTCTCGATGAAACCGGGAAGATAGGCGGCTACATCTTCGAAGCTGGCGTACTCGGTCGGGTAGACCGCCTCGACCTTGATCGTCTTCATGAAGCTCTCGGCATGTGGGTTATCATAGGGATTGCCGCGCCGGCTCATGGATCCGAAGAAGCCGTGCGCCTTCATGATCCGCCTATACGCCCCAGCGGCGCCCAGGGTGATCTCAACCGGTCGTCGCAACACTCAATGGGTGGAGGTTGCGATGACTGGGAAAAGACGCTCAGATCTGGCGGGACGGAAGAAGCTGTCATCGCCCGGGCGACC
The DNA here is from genome assembly GCF_047275745.1 of Amaricoccus sp. W119. Lineage (NCBI taxonomy): Bacteria > Pseudomonadati > Pseudomonadota > Alphaproteobacteria > Rhodobacterales > Paracoccaceae > Amaricoccus > Amaricoccus sp. W119. The sequence goes on from NZ_JBKQWU010000157.1 coordinate 549, forward strand.
ACCGGTTACGATCCGCGCGGATCAGGTCAGGTTCTGGGCGGCGATCGCTGCGGGACGCTCGAGCGAGGACGTCGCGGCGGAGGTGGGTGTATCGATGCCGGTGGGATCGCGTTGGTTCCGGGGGTCCGGCGGCATGCCACCTACTCACTTGGCTGTCTCGGCGGCGCCGTTGTCGGAGCGCTACCTGTCGTTCATCGAGCGCGAGGAGATCGCGCTGCTTCGCGTTCGAGGGCACGGCATGCGCCACATCGCCCGAACCCTGAACCGTTCCCCGTCCACGATCTCGCGCGAACTCCGGCGCAACGCGGCCACCCGATGCGGCAAGCTTGAATACCGCGCGACGACGGCGCAGTGGCACGCGGATCGATCCGCGCGGCGCCCGAAGGCGGCGAAGCTGGCGATCAACGCGGCTCTGCGCGACTATGTCCAGGAACGCCTCGCCGGCCTGATCACGCGCTTGGACGGCGAACCGATCGAAGGCCCGCGCGTGATCTGGAAGGGGCGCCGACATGGAAGGCGCCAGCCCAGACGCTGGGCCCGGGCGTGGAGCCCAGAGCAGATCTCGCGCAGGCTGCCCCTCGACTTTCCCGAGGACGAGACGATGCGGATCAGCCACGAAGCGATCTACCAGGCGCTCTACATTCAAGGTCGCGGCGCCTTGCGTCGGGAACTGACCGCCTGCCTGCGCACGGGCCGCGCGCCGCGCGTACCTCGCGCCCGGATCGCGGCTCGGGGAAAGTCCTTCGTCATCCCGGAGGTGATGATCAGCGAACGACCCGCGGAAGCCGCCGACCGGGCCGTCCCGGGCCACTGGGAAGGGGACCTGATCCTGGGGCTCAACCGCTCGGCGATCGGCACCCTGGTGGAGCGCGCGACACGTTTCACGATGCTCCTCCGCCTCCCGCCCATGCCCGGCCACGGGATCAGCCCTCGCGTGAAGAACGGTCCAGCGCTCGCGGGTCATGGCGCCGAGGCCGTCCGGGATGCCATCGCCGAAGCGATCACAACCCTGCCCGAGCATCTCAGACGCTCCCTGGCCTGGGACCAGGGAGCCGAGATGGCGCGTCATGCCGATCTCAGGGTCGGCCATGGGCAGCCAGTCTACTTCTGCGATCCTCAAAGCCCATGGCAGCGCGGAACAAACGAAAACACCAACGGTCTTCTCCGCCACAGATCTGAGCCTACACGGGCCCGACGAACTCGAAGCCGTCGCCGCCGCCCTCAACGGCAGGCCGCGCAAAAACGCTCGGATGGCGAACCCCCGCCGAGGCACTGGACGCCTTTCTCATCGCCGCGCAAAACTCAGGTGTTGCGACGACCGGTTGGGATCACCTTGAACTCCCCTGTCGGAGTGAAAGACGCATCCCGGGAGGTGCCGTCGCGCCGCGATCGCCGATCTCAGGGCCGCCGTCGTCAGCCTCTGGTCGATGGCGCGGCCGAGCGCGTAGCCCACCACCTTGCGCGACCAGATGTCCAGGATCACCGCCAA
>NZ_JBKQWU010000158.1:0-1927 GCF_047275745.1 Amaricoccus sp. W119
CGCTCCTGCTGGCACTCAGCACCTCCTCGCCGTTCTGGCAGGGTCGCGATACCCGCCTCGCCTGCCACCGGCTGACCGTCATGGACGCCCTGCCCCGCACCGGGCTGCCCGACCCGATGGCCAGCTACGCCGAGTATCGCGCGATGGTCGGCCGTCTGGTCGGCGCGGGCTGCATCGAGGATGCGACCAAGATCTGGTGGGACATCCGGCTCTCGGACCGTTTCCCGACGCTCGAACAACGGGTGACGGATGTCTGCCCGCGGCTTGACGACGTGGCCGCCATCGCCGCCTTCTATCAGTCGCTGCTGGCCTTTCTCTATCGGCGCGGCCACGAGGGCCAGCCCTGGCCGGTGCTGCCGCGGACCCTGATCCTGGAGAACCGGTGGCGCGCGCAGCGGCACGGGCACGCGGCGCGGCTGTTCGACCTGGACCGGCGCGACCCGCCGGAAATGGCGGTGCTGGTGTCGGAATGGATCGACCTGCTCGCCCCCGACGCCGAGCTGCTCGGCTGCGGACACGCGCTGGAGAGTCTGCGCCGCGTCGCCGAAAGCGGCACCTCCGCCACGCGGCAACGCGCGGTCTACCGCGACGCCCTGGCCCGGGGCGCCGATGAGGACGCGGCGCTCCGCGCGGTCGTGGACCATCTCATCGACGGTTTTTCCGGCGCCTGATCGGCTCGGCTGATCGGGGGCGGCTCAGCCGAACCAGCTCCGGCCGGAGAGCGCATNCGTGGACCATCTCATCGACGGTTTTTCCGGCGCCTGATCGGCTCGGCTGATCGGGGGCGGCTCAGCCGAACCAGCTCCGGCCGGAGAGCGCATGGGCCATGAAGGTGAGCCCGTCGCGCAGCTCCTCGCGAAGGATCGCGCCGCCGAGGCAGACGCGGACATATTCGCTGGGCGGGCCAAGCACGGTGAAGGAATCCGAAGGCATGAGACCGATGTCGCGCCCGGCCATCTGGCCCATCAGATCGGCCCGCCCCGCCCCGTCCGGCAGCCGCAGCCAGATGTTGAGCGCATGCGGTTCGGCCTCGAAATCGAAACCATGCAGGGCCTCGGCGGCGATCGCCTGACGCGCGGCGGTCTCCGAGCGGATGAAATCGAGGATGCGCTCCGCCGTGCCGTCCTCGATCCAGCGGGTGACGAGCGCGGCCGTCAGCGGCGAGGGCATGACGACGGTGGCGCGGATGCTCTGGCCAAGGAGATGCGCGGAGCGGCTGTCGGGGGCGACGACATAGGCGATCCGCAACCCCGCGCCAAGCCATTTCGAGAGCCCGCCGATATGCCAGGTCAGCTCCGGCGCGAGCGTGGCGAATGGTGGTGGCGGATCGGGCGGAATGAACCCGTAGGCATCGTCCTCGATCAGCGGCAGCCCGTGACGGAGCAGAAGCCGTGCGACGTCCCTCCTTCGCCCTTCCGGCATCGTCCGGGTCGTGGGATTTCGCAATGTGGGGTTGAGATAGACCGCCCGCGGCCGCCGCGCGCCGATCGCCGCCGCGAGCGCGTCGGGCAGGATGCCATCCGCGTCCTCGGCGACGCCGACGAGTTCGAGGCGGAGCTGGTGCGCGATCGAGCGCAGGCCGGGATAGGTGATCGCCTCGCAGAGCACCCGGTCACCGGGTTCCGTCAGGACGGGCAGGATCGCGGCCATCGTGGCCGTCGCACCGGGCGTGATGACGACACGGTCGAGCTCCGGGGTCATGCCGCGCCGTGCCAGCCAGACGCGCGCCGCGATCCGGTCCTGTTCGCCCCCGGTCGGGGATTGATAGCGCATGAGCGGGATGAGATCGGCCGAGACCGCGCGCAGCCCCTCGCGCATCGCCGCGAGCAACTCCGGATCGCGCGGCTCGGGCGGCAGGTTCATCAGCAGGTCGCGGGCGCGGGCGCGGCGCGGATCGGCCTCGGCGGCGGGCGCGGCGACGGGCGCG
>NZ_JBKQWU010000159.1:0-1911 GCF_047275745.1 Amaricoccus sp. W119
AAGCAGTTTCGAGGCATCGCCACACGCTACGACAAGGACCCGGAGAACTTCCTCGCCGCCGTCAAGCTCACAGCCGCGAGGATCTGGTGTCAGAGTTTATGAGTCGACGCCCTAGCTCGAAGCGAGACGAGCCCAAGCTCATCGCAGGCAGGATGGACCGAGAGTGGAAAGGAGAAACGGATCTCAAGGTCTCCTCGATCATCTCGGCTGCTCAGCGATTTGGCTCGTCCCGAAATCTTCCCGGCGTCGTTCCCTCGGCCGCCCGGAACACCCGGATGAGATGCGGAAGGTCGGTGAATCCTGTATCGGCCGCGATCCGGGTGGCAGAGCGTCGGGTCGATCGCAAAAGGTGCTTTGCCTGCTCCAGCCGGATCAGCCGATCCGCTTCGAGAGGCGTCATTCCGAGCGCCTCGCGGAAATGGCGCTCGAGCTTGCGACGGCTCACCTCCACCAGGCGCACCAGCGCCGCGATCGACAGCGGCGCGTCGATCGACTGCTGCATCAGGAGCAGGGCCTTGCGCACCAGGGGGTCGTCAGTGGCGAGCGCCAGCGGCATGCCGGGCTGTGGCACTTCCGCTGCCATCGCCTCGTCGATGATCATGATGTGCAGGCTTTTCGCTGCGCGCGCCCGCCCGAGGTGCCGCTCCACGATGAAGGCGGCGAGATGCGCCGACGACACCCCTCCCGAGCAGGTCAGTCGATCGCGATCGACGACGAAGATCTGGTCGGAGACCGGCTTCAGACCGTCGAAGCGCTCAAGGAAATCCTCGTGGTGGAACCAGCTGACGCAGGCGCGGTAGCCCCGCATCAGCCCGGCCCGGTGTAACACGAAGGTGCCCGTGCAGACGCCGACGAGGGGCACCCCCGCCGCCGCCGCGCGCTTGAGGAACCGCACGGCATCGGGGTGCAGGCTCTCGATCTCATCGACGAGACCGCCGACGACGACGATATAGTCGAAGCGCTCTGGGGCGCCGAGACGTTCATCGGGCTGCACGGAGATGCCGCTGCTCGACGACACCGGCTCGGTCGTTGCGGAAATCACTTTCCAGCCGCAGAGGATCGGCCGCGACCGGTCGCCTTCGTCCGCTGCCAGCCGAAGCACGTCGACGAAGTTGCCGAGCGCGCAAAGGGTGAAACGCCGCGTCAGGATGAAGCCGACATTCAGCCGCACTATGAGAATCCTTCCCCTGCCGTCAGTATACAGCAGGTCTGGCGCTTGCGTGCATCTCCGAATCGTTGCGCGGTGGCATAGAGCATCGACGTTTCTCGGAGGTTAGCCATGACGCATTTCTCCTTCGCCCAGGTGATCCGGGGCGCGCTGACCGGCCAGAAGAACTGGACGCCGCAGTGGCCCGACCGCGAGCCGAAGGCGGCCTATGACGTGGTGATCGTCGGTGCTGGCGGCCACGGCCTCGGCGCCGCCTACTACCTCGCGAAGGAGCACGGGATCACCAATGTCGCGGTGATCGACAAGGGCTGGCTCGGCGGCGGCAACACCGGGCGCAACACCACGATCATCCGCTCGAACTACCTCTACGACGAAAGCGCCCGGCTCTACGACCACGCCCTCGACCTGTGGGAGAACCTGTCGCAGGACCTGAACTACAACGTCATGTATTCCAAGCGCGGCGTGCTCATGCTCGCCCACAANGCTCTACGACCACGCCCTCGACCTGTGGGAGAACCTGTCGCAGGACCTGAACTACAACGTCATGTATTCCAAGCGCGGCGTGCTCATGCTCGCCCACAATGTCCATGACGTTCAGTCCTTCCAGCGGCATGTGCATTCCAACCGGCTGAACGGCGTCGACAACGTCTGGCTGTCGGCGAAGGAGGCCAAGGCCTTCTGCCCGCCGCTCGACCTCAACCCGAACGCCCGCTACCCGGTGATGGGCGCCGCCCTCCAGCGCC
>NZ_JBKQWU010000161.1:0-1709 GCF_047275745.1 Amaricoccus sp. W119
CCCCTGTCCCTCCTGCGTTCAATGCAGAAGGGAAATAGGTGGCCGGATTTTACTCCGCCCGCGGCCGGACTATCCCGCCGCTACCGTGGCCGGTTTTTGCACCGCCGCTCTCACGACAGCAGGGCCTATGCGAATCGCGAGATCGCCGACGCTGTGGCCGCGAGCTTCGCCTACACCTTCGGGACGAGCCCCCACTCGGAAGCCGCCTTTTGCGCCGATCTTGTCCGCATCCATGAGGATTGGCCCAAGGGCCTCGGGGACGTCGCCTGTCCGGTCACGCTGATCCACGGAGAGCAGGACGGGAACGCGCCCTTCGAGACCGCGCTCGAGTACTGCGCCATGTATCCGAACTGGCGCTACATCGGCTTTCCCGTCGAGGGCCAGTTGGTCGCGCTCGCTCGCTGGTCGGAGGTGTTCGACATCATCGAAGCCACGATGGCATGAGCGGCGACCGACCCACGAACGCCCGGCCGGTGGCATGGTTCGCTGCCGTCTATCATTTGGTAGATGCGCCGAGAACGCGGGGCAGGTAGCATCGAGCGGCAGGCCTCAATGGAAATAATAAAATAGACTTGGAGCTGCCAAAAGTATTAGCGAATCTAACCCTGATGGAGAAATACAGATGAACATCAATACGATATACTTTACAGGTATTAATTGCATGATAGCTGAAGCTATATTTGGTGATACGATAGAGATACTCTATAATGGAGTTCAAGTTTGGGTGGGTGTGCTCAATACAAGTGGGAATATCATTCCGCTTCCTAATCGCCGGCACAAGATTCCCGGCGGTGCGGGCGGGAACATAACGATCAACCAATGGTACTTCGGACAGCCGAAGGAGACCGCTTTTACGCAACGCGTGCTCCAATCCGACGTGGCAGAGGACCAAGGCGAAAAGTGGACGGTTTCTGAGTATTTTGATGGAGACCCTGGGGGTGTGTATGAGTTATATTATCGAACGACGCTCGAAACTTGGGATCCTTCAAGAGAAGACGCTCACCCTGGGCCTAATAAACCTTAGATTTAAGAGCTTTATTAGGAGCGCCAAGGTGGGAGCTCAGGATGGCCCGGCTCCAAGAACCTGTGCGTTTCTGCGGGGATCATGATTCACTCGACGCGGGGTGGCGGTGACGTGGACGGTGGCGCGACAGCCGGGACTCTTCGATACCGAGGAGCGGCTCCGGATCTCTCGGCGAAGGGCGACGACCTCGAGCGGGTGAACGCGCTGGTCGATTTCGAGATGTTCCGAGCCGAACTGGAGCGCGCCGTGCCGCGCTCGAATCGCGCGAAGGATGGCCGGCCGCCCTACGATCATGTGCTGATGTTCCGGATCCTGATCCTTCAGGCGAGCCATTCGCTGTCGGATGAGCGGACGGAATACCTGATCAAGGACCGGCTGTCGTTCATGCGCTTCCTTGGGCTGTTGCTCGCGGACCGGGTGCCGGACGCGAATTCGATCTCGAATTTCCGGGAAGGGTTGACGCGGGCGACACTGGATGGCGTCCCGGCGATCTAGGCGCTGTTCCACCGCTTCGACACGCAACTCCGGTCCGCGGGTTTCATCGCCATGGGCGGGCAGATAATCGATGTCGAACCATTGCCCGCCATAGATGGGGTGGGCGGCTCCCGCTCCCGACAGCGCAATGTGCGATGTTGAGAGCGACCATCCACCCCATCGAGGAAGCCGTTCATGAATGAGATGGTCA
>NZ_JBKQWU010000162.1:0-1702 GCF_047275745.1 Amaricoccus sp. W119
AGCCACCAGCCGAAGACGAGCGCTCCCTTGCTCGCAACGACCGGCGCCAGCGCCGCGCGCTCCTCCGCCGTCAGCGTCGCACCGAACCCGAGCGCGCCGAGCCCGATCCAGAGCGCGAGCGCCACCCCCGGCGCCAGCGCGGCGGCGAGGCGGCCGCGGTCGAGCTTCATGCCAGCATGTCCCGGACCTTGGCCGCCAGTTCGCGGGTCGAGAACGGTTTGGTCATATAGGCGTCGGCCCCGGCGCCGAGACCGCGGGCGACATCGGATTCGCGTCCCTTGGCGGTCAGCATCAGGATAAGCGTCTCGCGGATCGTCTCATCCGCCCGGACCGCCTCGCAGACATCGAAACCGGTCATGCCCGGCATCATCGCATCGAGCAGCACCAGCGGCGGCTTCTCCTCGCGGATCATCGCCAGCGCCTGGACGCCGTCGCGGGCCACGAGCACCTCGTAGCCCTCACGCTTCATCATGAAGCTCAGCGAGACGACGATATTGGGTTCGTCATCCGCGATCAGCACCTTCGTGCTCATTTCCGTCCTCCCCCGGACCTGTGCTCTCTGGCCCTGTTCCTTCGGACCTTGTTTTCTCTGGGTTCGTCTTCTCCGTCTCCCGCTCTGGCCGGAGCGGCAGGCGGAAGGCGAAACATGCCCCCTGCCCCGGTTCCGATTCCAGCCACATCGTACCGCCGAAATGATCCACGATCTGGCGGCTGATCGGAAGCCCGAGCCCGGTCCCGGGCGGACGGGTCGATCCGTCGCCGGCCTGGCGGAACTTCTCGAACACCGCCGCCTGTTCCTCCTCAGGCACGCCCGGGCCGTTGTCGCACACCGAGACGGCGAGCGCGTCGCCCTCGTCGCGGAGCGTCACATCGACCCTTCCGCCTTCGCCGGGCACGAATTTGGCGGCGTTCGAGAGCAGGTTCAGCACCACCTGGGTCAGCCGGTCCGGATCGGCCCAGAGCGGCGGCACGGCCTCGGGCAGATCGAGCACCAGTTCCGCCCCGCGTTCGCGGAAAAGCTCCGCCGTCGCGCGCCCGGCGTCGCGGATCAGCGCGCGGAGATCGACCTCGGCATTGTGCCATTCGGCATGCCCGGCCTCGATCTTCGCGAGATCGAGCACCTGATTGACCAGCCGGGTCAGCCGCTCGCTCTCGGAGACGATGATCTGGTTGAATTCCTGGCGTTGCTCGGCCTCCATCTCCGGATCGTCGAGCATGAGTTCCGAGAGCGCCCGGATCGAGGTGAGCGGCGTGCGAAGCTCATGCGTCACCGAGGACATGAAATCGTCCTTCAGGTGGTCGAGGCTCATCAGCTGCTCGTTCGCCGCCCGCAACTCCGCCGTCGCCTGTTCGAGCGAGCGGGATTTCTCCTCCAGCGCATGGGCATAGGCGCGAAGCTGCGACGCCTGGTCGAGGATCTCGAGCACGCCCTCCACGGTCAGCGGTTCCTCCCGCGTCACCGAGGCGACCATGATCCGCGCGGAGGCCGTGCCGATGGCACCGGCGATCTGCCGTTCCACGCGATCCACCAGCCGCGCGTCGGGCTCGATCTCCGCGACCGGCACGCCGAGATCGGCGGCGTGTTCGTCGAAAAGCGCGCGGGCGCGGGCCTGACCGATGAAGCGCCCCGCCAGCGCCCGGAGGTCGTCGAGACGGGCGCGGCCGCGCCAGAAGACCGGCTCGGCATCGCCGCGGCGAAAGA
>NZ_JBKQWU010000163.1:0-1697 GCF_047275745.1 Amaricoccus sp. W119
GACTGTGCCGCCCTTCGCCAGCAACGGCACGGTGGTATCGTCGCCGTGCAGTCTTTCCGCTGCCAGAACATGCGCGCGGATCAGTTCGTGGACGGGCTTCAGCGCCACCGCGCAGGCGCCGACCTGATCGGCGAGGGTCGAGAGGCTGAGCTCTACCCCCTCCCGGGCAAAGCGCTCGGCCTGCCGATTGAGCGGCTGATGCTGGCCGAACTTCTCGAACAGGATCATCGCGAGCAGGTTTGGCCCCGCCCATCCGCGCGGCGTCGCATGGAAGGGCGCGGGGGCCTGGCTGATCTTCTCGCAGTCACGACAGGTGAACTTCTCGCGCACGGTCTGGATCACCTTCCACTGGCGCGGAATGACCTCGAGCGTGTCGGTGATATCCTCGCCCAGCTTCACGATCCGGTCCGAGCCACAGCAGGCGCAGGAGGTGGGCGCCTCGATCACCACCCGCTCGCGCGGCAGGTGGTCGGGAAATGGCTTCTTCGCCGGGTGGCGGCGCTCGAAGGCGGCGACCCTGATGGTCCTCTCCGCCTTCGCCGCGGCGATCGCATCCTCGGAAGTCGCGGCTTCGAGCTCCTCGAGCTGAAGCTCCATCTGGTCGATCAATCGCGCGCGGCGCTCGGAGCGATGCCCGTACTGCGCGCGCCGGAGCTTGGCGATCTCCAGACGCAGATGCTGGATCGCCGCCTCGGCGGCCGAGACCAGGCCGCGCGCGCCGGCGAGCTCGCGCTCGGCCATCTCTGCCCGCGTGGTTTGCGCCTCGGCGCGCGTCTCCGCCGCCGCGAGGGCGGCGCGCAGACGGGCGATCTCGGCGGCGGCGTCGGTCATGGGAAGAGACTATCACGCCGCTCCCCTATCCAAAGCAAAATCACACGATTACAGAGATTTAACCCGCCGTTCCCGGCCTCTGCGTCCAGCGGGGGTTGCGCCAGTCGATCCCTTCCAGGAGATACCCCATCTGGGCCGAGGATATTTGCACCGCCTCGCCAGCCCCGCTCGTCGGCCAGATGAACTTCCCCGCTTCCAGCCGCTTCATGTAAAGCGACATGCCGACGCCATCATGCCACAAAATCTTAACCAGATCACCCTTGCGCCCCCGGAAGCAAAAGAGCTCGCCGCCATGGGGATCGCGCCCGAGCCCCTCCTGCACCTTGATCGCCAGGCTGTTCATGCCGCGGCGCATGTCGGTAACCCCGCCCGCGATCCAGACCTTCACTCCGGCTGGAAAGGCGATCATGTCCGCTCCAGCACCGGCAGCAGCCGCGCCAGGCTGTCCGGGTCGATCGTGGTGGGCACGATGACCCGCCGGCCGTTCGCCAGAACCACCTCGATCCGCTCCTGGCATTCGGCGTCCGCCTTTGGCGCCGCCCGCACGGCCACCTCCGGCTTGAATGTCACCGGAACGAACTGCGCGCCGGCCCGCCCGCCGAGCAGGCCTGCGCGATAGTCCGACCGCCAGCGCGTCAGCAGGGAGCGCGAGATACCGTGACGCCGGGCCGTCGCGGAACTCTGGCGGCTGCCGCGCAGGCTCTCTTCGACGATCCGCAGCTTCTCTTCCTCGCTCCACAGCCGACGGCGTCCGACGTCGGAAGCGTGGAGGATCTCGATCTCGGGTCTGAACTTAAGGTCGGCCATAAGGTCGCCTCTAAACCGAAAGGCACCCCAGCGTCAGACGGCCCTCCCCGGAGCCGTAC
>NZ_JBKQWU010000164.1:0-1642 GCF_047275745.1 Amaricoccus sp. W119
TCACCGTGCGCGCTCAGCTTCTCGAGGTGCTCCGACAACCCGAACAGGGAACGCTGCTCCATCTCACCCCTCCGATCTCGACGGAGCCAGTGAATCACGACCGCCCTTCAAAGGGCGATTATATACCTTGCAAACACGGCCTAAGTTTGGCATAGTGGGATCAAGGAGATAGCCCATGTCCAGCCTCAGCGCCCCGTACCTCCACGACGAAGCCACCGCCCACGAGTTCGTGGAAAGCGTGCTGTGGCCGAACGGTGCGATCTGCCTGCATTGCGGCGGCGCTGAGCGGGTGACGAAGGTAAAGGCCAACCCGGAGAAGCGTATCCGCGTCGGCCTGTGGCGCTGCGGCGACTGCAAGAAGCAGTTCACCGTGAAGGTCGGCACGATCTTCGAGGACAGCAAGGTGAAGATGCACCTTTGGGTGCAGGCGATCGTTCTGATGACGGCGAGCAAGAAGGGCATCAGCTCGCACCAGCTCCACCGCACGCTCGGCGTCACCTACAAGACGGCGTGGTTCATGGAGCATCGTATCCGCGAGGCGATGCGCTCGGGCGCTCTGGCCCCGTTCGGCGCGGGCGGCGGCGCGGTGGAAGTCGATGAAACCTTCATCGGTCACGACCGTACCATCAAGCCGAAGGGCGAGAAGAAGGGCCGTGGCTACCACCACAAGCACAAGGTTCTGTCCCTCGTGGATCGCGACACCAAGCAGGTCCGCAGCATGGTAGTGGACGATCTGAAATCCGAGACGCTGGCCCCGATCCTGCGCGAGAACATCGCCAAGGAGGCGCGCCTGATGACCGACGAAGCCTCCCAGTACAAGCCGATCGGTCCCGAGTTCGCGGAGCACGGCGTGGTGCGTCACGGCGCTGGCGAGTACGTCCGCAGCGACGACAAGACCATCCACACCAACACCATCGAAGGCTACTTCTCCATCTTCAAGCGCGGCATGAAGGGCGTCTATCAGCACTGCGGCAAGCAGCACCTGCACCGCTACGTCGCGGAGTTCGAGTTCCGCTATAACAACCGCATCGCAAACGGTGTGGATGACCAAGGGCGCGCCCGCTTGGCGCTAGCCGGTGCGGTTGGCAAGCGCCTGACATACGCCCGGCCTGACTAAATCGCCTAGTGCAACGCGGAAGGCGGGACGCCAAGCTCCCTGAAAATCCTGCCCAATGCAGCCGTCTCGTCACCTTCCCATTTCGGAACGGCATCCAAGCGGTTGTCTGCCTTGGCTCGGAGGTTAGCGCTTCCCGTTCGGTCGGATTGGAGTAACGCCACCACAGATACAGGGATCTGCGCCTCGTAGTCGGCAATTACCTTCAGGTGCATCGCCTGCCAAAGCTTGTCATTCTGGCTAACAACAAACAACGCCACTGGCTTTTGTGCCCCAGTTTTACGGATAACATAGTCAGGGACCACATCCGTCAAGGATGGAGATATCGGCGTGTTATGAGATATAGTTAACCCATCTATGCTAACAGCATTGAGCGCATTATCAACGTCTTCAAGAAACATATTCTTAGTTCTCTTGTCAACGGCGGAGCAAAACCAGGCCGTTGGGCGGCGCAAAAGTAGGCCACTTGGCGCCGCAAGCGGGGAACGGCGGGAGGGCGTAGCCCGACTAGAGTTTCCCGCTTGCGGC
>NZ_JBKQWU010000165.1:0-372 GCF_047275745.1 Amaricoccus sp. W119
GGCTTCTGGCGGAGAACGAAGGGAAGCCCCGGCGCGAGCGGCTGACTTTGATGCGCCTGTTCGAGACGTCGCGGGGCCAGGGATATGAAGGCGGCTACGACGCGGTTCGGCGCCATGCGCGTCGCTGGCAACGCGAGGAAGCGGGACGTACCGCGACCGCGTTCGTGCCGCTCAGCTTCGATCCGGGCGAGGCCTGTCAGTTCGACTGGAGCCACGAGATCGTGGTTCTCGCCGGAGTGACGACGGTGAAGGTGGCGCATGTCCGGCTGTGCCATAGCCGGATGTTCTTCGTGCGCGCCTATCCGCGCGAGACGCGGGAGATGGTATTCGACGCCCATGCCCGCGCCTTCGCCTTCTTCGGCGGCGCCTGCG
>NZ_JBKQWU010000165.1:619-1638 GCF_047275745.1 Amaricoccus sp. W119
GCGTGGCTGCTCGACCGCTGCCTGGAGCATGCCCGCGCCCACCGGCATCCCGAGCTTCGGGATCGCACCGTCGCCGACGTATTCGAGGATGAGAAGCCCGCGCTGATGCGCTTGCCGGCGGTTGTGTTCGACGGTTTCCACGCCGTTCCCGCCTCGGTCTCGAAGACGCTGCTCGTGCGGTTCGATTACAACAAGTATTCGGTGGCCGCGCGCGCTCTCGGGCGGCCGGTCGAGGTCCAGGCCGATGCCGACCGCGTCGTCATCCGTCAGGGCGACGATATCGTCGCCGAGCATGTCCGGCGGTTCGGCCGCGAGCGGACCGTCTACGATCCCTGGCACTATGTGCCTGTACCGGCGAAGAAACCCGGGGCGCTGAGGAATGGAGCGCCATTCAAGCAGCTCGCGCTCCCGCCCTCGCTGGAACGGTTGCGCGGCCGCCTGCGCGGCAGTGACGACGGCGACCGCCAGATGGTGAGGATTCTGATCGCGGCGACGATCGACGGCCTGGAGGCGCTCGAAGCGGCCGCCGCCGAGGCACTGGCCCAGGGGGTCACCAGCGCCGATGTCGTGCTCAACATTCTCGCCCGGGCTCGATCGGCGCCGATCGAGCCCAGTATCGCCACGCCCGAGCATCCGAGGCTCAGCATCGAGCCAGCCGCCGACGCGGCGCGCCACGACCAGCTGCTGTCGGCCCGGAAGGCGGCGTGATGATGGAGCGACACGAGATCCTCGGCCTGATGGCCGAACTCAAGCTCGGCGGCATGCGCCATGCCTACGACGAGGTGGTCGCCGACGCCCTCAAACGCCAGCATCCCATCCAACACGTTCTCGGCGATCCGCTCACGGCCGAGATCGCCGAGAAGCATGCTCGCTCGATCAAGTATCAGATGACCGCGTCCAAGCCGCCGCTGGCGCGCGAGATCGACGCCTTCGAGTTTACCGGCACGCCGATCAACGAAGGACTGGTCCGGGATCTCGCCACGGGCGGTTTCCTTGCCAGCCAGCGCAACGTCGTCCTG
>NZ_JBKQWU010000166.1:0-1636 GCF_047275745.1 Amaricoccus sp. W119
GCTTATCACGCGGCACCGAGCAGCCGAGCCCTGAGGAGGTCGAGCTTTGCGCGGCCGTACATCTGGCGCTTGACGAGCTTGAGCTTGGTGATCTGGCCCTCGGTCTGGCCATTCGACCACGGCAGGGACAGAGCCGCCGTGACGGCAGGCTGATCGCCGCGGAGCCCGCGGGCGAACGAGGCCAACGCTCCGGACGACGCGTCGTCGAGCCAGTTGTCGAGGCCGGACGGGTCCCGCTTCCGGATCATCGCCTGGAACCGTTCGAGAAGGTGCCGGGCGGTGGCGATGTCGGGAACGGCGGCCTCGATGATTGACACGGTCACCGCGTCCTCCCTGGTGAGATGGGCGCGCTTCTGGGTCAGCATCATCGCGATCTTCCGGGCCGAGGGGCACTTCCGGGGGCCGGAGGTTTGGGCCGCCTCCGAGCGTCGCCGACGCGTGGCCCACTCGGTGACGACACGAAGGCTGCCGCCGAAGCCGGCGAGGCGGAGACCGCGCCAGAGCTCGGCGCCGTTACGGCATCCGCCGGACCAGGCTTCGTCGAGCTGCACCAGCCAGGGCTCGAGCGAGCTCATGCGGACACGGAAGACATCGTCGCGCTCGCCACGGAGAATGCGCCGCACCGTCTGCCGGCTGCAGCCGGTCCGCAGGACGATCTGCTTGATCGGCACCCCTTCGTCCGCCAGCGCCCGCACGGCCGTGTTCATCTCCTCGCGGCGCAGGAAGCCTTCGTACTGCAGCCGCTCGGCCGAGGTCAGCAGCTCCGGGCTCACGGTGCCCGCGCCGAGCGCGCGGCGGATCGGCGTCATCGATCGCCGCACCACGTCGTGGAAGGCCTGGCTGGCGTTCGCCATCAGGTGCCAGCGATCGGCCACCTGCACCACGTCCGGCGCCGCGCGGACGACCGCCTGGCCATAGCCGCCGCCGCGGTCCCGCGACACGATCTCGACCTCGGGATGAGCCGCCATCCAGGCCTCTACGGTGGCGGCCTCGCGGTCGGGAAGCACGTCGACGATCTCGCGCCGCTCCAGGTCGCAAACGATGCTGCCGTAGCGATGCCCGCGCTTCCACGCCCAGTCGTCAATGCCGATCACCCGCGATGTCGGCCGCGCCGCCGGCGCCCGGGCCCGGACGGTCCGCAAGAGCGTGTCCTTGCTCACCGGCATCAGCAGGCGCCGGGCGAGCCCCTGGCCGGGACGGCCGCCGAGCGCCAGGCCGAGATGATGAACGATGGTCTGCAGCCGCGCGGTGCGGCGGGCGTAGGGTGCGACGATATCCTCGCCGAACCCCTCGGCGAAGATCTTCCGCGGGCAAGCGTCGTTGCCGCATCGGAATCGCCGCACGGTGAGCGCGATCCGGACCCGCCGCCCATGCGCCGGCAGATCGGAGAGGGACCGAACGTAGCGACTGTGGACCCGCCGCGAGACCTTGCCGCAGCCCGTGCAGGCCGACCCGATATCCCGGGACCGCGCGGCCGCCGCCACTCCGCCCTCGTCAATCCGCACGGTTTCGATGATCAATCCCGCCGGCAGCAACGCCGCCGACGATCGGCTCCCAACCATCCCTGCTCCCCTTAAGTTCGGAGCAGGAAGCTATCCACCAGGCTGACCGGGTGCACCGAGATTGAGTCAGAGCC
>NZ_JBKQWU010000167.1:0-1555 GCF_047275745.1 Amaricoccus sp. W119
ATTCATGGTCGGTCAGTTCGTACCGGCGACGTGTCATCCAGGGCTCCCTCAGTTTCGAGCCTTGAATCAGCCACACAGCAAAACGCCAACCAGATTTATGGCTTTGCCGCCTAGGAGTTTCTCTAATCGCGTTGGTCAAGCGCTGATGCCACGAGTGGGAGAAGGCAACGCTGGTGACTGAGTTCTCATGGCCCTCGAGCCGGGCGATCTCCTGGCCCGCAGCGAGATCCCAGACCCACGCGATGTTGTCCCGGAACCCTGCGAGGCGCGTGCCGTCCAACGAGAAGACGACACCGGTGACACCGGCCCCAAGGCCTTCGAGCCGAGAGACCTCCTGGCCCGTAGCAAGGTCCCAGATCCGCGCGGTTCTGTCATCGGACCCGGTGGCAAGCTGCGTCCCGTCCGGGGAGATGGCGACGCTGGTGACACTTCCCTCGTGACCCTGGAACAGGGCGGTCTGCTGGCCGGTGGCGAAGTCCCAGGTCCGCGCCGTCCAGTCATTGGACCCGGAGGCGAGGCGCGTCCTGTCCGGGGAGAAGGCGACGCTGGTGACACTTCCCAAGTGGCCTTCGGGTCGAGCGGTCCCCTGGTCTGTGGTAAGATCCCAGATCCGCGCCGTCCAGTCATCGGATCCGGTGGCGAGGCGCTTTCCGTCCGGGGAGAAGGTGACACTGGTGACATTGGCTAAATGGCCCTCGAGCTGGTCTCCTGACCCGTCGCGAGATCCCAGAGCCGCGCAGTGGCGTCATCGGACCCCGTAGCGAGGCGCGTCCCCTCCGGCGAGAAGGCGACACGGGTGACCCTGCGTCGATGGCCTTCGAACCGAGCGGCCTCCCGGCCGGTGGCGAGATCCCAGACCCGCGCGACTTCAGATCCAGTGGCCAGGCACTTCCCGTCGGGCGAGAAGGCGACGCTGAAGACCGGGCGCCCATCATCTTCGAGACGGGCGGTCTCTTGGCGCGTCTCGAAATCCCAAATCCGCGCAGCTTCAGACCCGGTGGCGAGGCTCTTCCCGTCTGGCGAGAAGGCGATGCTCGTGACATGGCGGTTGATCGAGTCCCCATGACCATCCAGCCGGGCTATCTCCTTTCGCGTGGCGAGGTCCCAGACTCGCGCCGTTCGGTCATGGGACCCGGAGGCAAGATACTCGCGTCCGGGGAGAAGGCGAGACAGCGGACCCAATTGCCATGTCCCTCCAGCCGAGCGATCTCCTTGCCCGTGGCGATATCCCAAAGCCGTGCGGTCCTGTCTCCCGATCCGGTGGCGAGGCACGTACCGTCTGGGGAGAAAGCAACGCTGGTGACACTTCCCTCGTGGCCTTGGAGCCGGGCGACCTCCTGGCCGGTGGTGGCGTCCCAGATCCACGCAGTATTGTCGGTGCATCCCGCGGCAAGACGCATCCCATCCGGCGAGAACGCAAGACTGAATACGTGGCGCCCGGCGTGTCAACGGCGGAGCAAAACCAGGCCGTTGGGCGGCGCAAAAGTAGGCCACTTGGCGCCGCAAGCGGGGAACGGCGGGAGGGCGTAGCCCGACTAGAGTTTCCCGCTTGCGG
>NZ_JBKQWU010000168.1:0-1426 GCF_047275745.1 Amaricoccus sp. W119
AGCTGGCTGAGGGCTCCGCGCCCGGCGCGCTTGTGAAATCCGGCGAAGACCAATACCGAAATCCAACCTGCGGACTCGCGTCATGAGCGAGGGACCACCGGGGGGCAGGTCACCGTCAACATGCAAATCGGACACCTGTCCGAGATGCTTCGCACCCTTGCCGAGCTCAAAAAACTGCCGCTTGAGAACCCCTTCGCCGGAACATGGGTCGAGCGCAAGCAAGGAAAGAAAAGCGAGCGGCCGCGGTTCTCCGACGACTGGATCAGGGAGAAGATACTCGCGCCCGGCGCCCGCGATGGCTTCAACGACGACGGCCGCGACGTGCTGTTGATGATCGTCAACACCGGGGCGCGCCCGAACGAAATCCTCGCGGCGCCCGTCGGGCCTTTCCGTGTCGACGCGAAGGTTCCGCACGTCCTGATCCGCCGACCGCGACCGGCGAGCTAAAGACGGACGAGTCCGCCCGCGAGGTTCCACTCGTAGGCGTCTCGCTCGAAGCCGCGCGGCGGATCGTCGCCCGTGGCGGGATCAGACGTTACGCCGGCAAGATTGACTCGTATTCGGCCGCCGCAAACAAGTTCCTCCGCGAGAACGGAATGATGGAGTCGCCGAAGCATGTCGTTTACAGCCTGCGGCACTCATTCGAGGATCGGATGCTCGAGGCGGGGATTGACGATCGAATTCGGGCCGACGTGATGGGGCACGCATACGAGCGGCCGCGCTACGGCGTCGGCGGTCGGCTCGCAACGATCGCCGGGCACCTGTCGGAGATCGCGTTGTAACCGGGCGCGCCCCGACGACCGGCCCTTGCAGGGTAACGATGACTGAATTGATCTTCAAGGGCGAGGAGTTCGTCTGGAACCATCATCTTGCCGTACCAACTCGCCCGCTGGAACCGCAGCCTGAAAAGGGGAATTGGCGAGGCTCGACTTGATGGCAACCTGATCCTCCAAGGCGACAACCTGCATGCACGGAAAGCCCTCCTGCCGGTGTACGCGGGCAGGGTAGACTGCATCTTCATCGATCCGCCCTACAACACCGGGAATGAGGGTTGGGCCTACAACGACCACGTGAATGCCCCAATGATCAGGGAGTGGCTGGCCGCAAGTTATGTCGGGATTGAGGACGGCCTTCGCCACGACAAATGGTGCGCAATGATGTGGCCCCGGCTACGGCTGCTACATGAGTTGCTGTCTGATCGAGGCAGTACCTGGATCACGTTGGACGACAACGAACTCCATCGCGCCCGCTCGATGATAGACGAGATCTTTGGTGCATACAATTTCGTCACGACTTTCAGTTGGCACAAAATGGACACCCGCAATAACCCTCCCCTTTGAAGGGCGGTCGTGATTCACTGGCTCCGTCGAGATCGGAGGGGTGAGATGGAGCAGCGTTCCCTGTTCGGGTTGTCGGAGCACCTCGA
>NZ_JBKQWU010000169.1:0-1420 GCF_047275745.1 Amaricoccus sp. W119
TGTACCGGGGCACGGATTTGAGACAGCGCTTTGCGCCGGTTACGCCGCCAGTTTGACCGTGGCGGCTTCGGTTTCAAGGCCGAGTTGCGCGGCCCGGATCTGATCGGGCGTCTTGTGCCCGTGCCGCTCCCTCAGCCAGGTCGCATTGTAGAGGGCGGCGAACTCGGCCAGCGCGAGACGAAGCTCCTCGACCGTGGCGAAGTGCCTGACCCAGAGGAGCTGCTCCTTCAGCGTGCGGATCGCGCGCTCGGCCACGCCATTGCCCTCGGGCTGGCGGACGAATGCGGGCGAGCTGGTGACGCCGAGGAACCTGATCTCTCGCTGGAAGTCGTTCGACATGTAGTTGGAGCCGTGGTCGTGGCGCAGGGTGAGACCCGCCGCGGGGCCCGCGTTGAGCCCGTCGAAGTGTTTCGCAACGCCTTGCTTGACCGGCTCCAGCGCCTCCCACCGACTGGCCCCCGACGCGGCATGGGTGCCGACGAACTCGCCGGAGCAGTGATCGACGGCGACGAAGACATAGGCGCGGCCCTCGGTCGTGGTGATCGTCTCCGTCATGTCGGTTCCCCAGACCTGATCCACCCGCTCGGTCACGATCGTCCCGTCGTGGGGATGCGCCGCCCGTGGCGCTGGCCGGTGCGGGGCGAGCAGCCCGTGCTCCTTCATGATCCGCCGCACCCGCCGCGCCGCCGTCCGGAGGCCGCTGAAGCGCAGCCGCGCCCAGACCTTGCGATAGCCTTCCCCCGTGAAGGGCGATGTCTCGATCACCTCCCGGATCGCATCCAGCAGGTCGGCATCGGTGGCGGCGCCGCGCGGACCGCGCCGGCTTGGAGGGCGCGTCTCATTGGCCGCCGTGGCCCCGCGCTGACGATAGAAGGTCGCCCGCGACACGCCCCAGACGCGACAGACCGTGGCCAGGGAGTACCGGCGCTGAACGGAGGGCGAGGTGGTATGGATCATCTCCTCGACCTCCGCCCGGCCAAAGGGCGGCCTGCCTCCAGCCTTTCGATCTTCGAATACAGCAGCTCGTTTGCCATGGTGATCTCGCCCACCTTCGCCTTCAGCCGCTCGATATCTTCATCCCGCGCGTCGCGCTCACGCTCCTTGAGCGCGCTCTCGGCCGCGATCAGCACGCGGTCACGCCATTCGGAAAGCCGATGCGCCGGCACGTTCAGTTCCCGCGACAAAGCTTCCAGACTCTCGCCCCGCATCAGCCGTTGCACAGCCGCCAGTTTCATCTTCGCCGAAAAGCGCTTCCCCGGACTGGCCTCGGCCCCGCCGCCGCCAGCGTGTGGGGCGCGCGTCGGCGGGGCCGAGGCCTCCGTCGCGCCAGGTTTCACGTCGCTCTTGTCGTCCATGCTCTACCCCCGTTCCTCGGGAAAGTAGCGCTCGACGCTGTCTCAAGAAACCGTGCCCCGGCCCA
>NZ_JBKQWU010000170.1:0-1408 GCF_047275745.1 Amaricoccus sp. W119
CTATGCCGAGGTGTCCGGTCGAAACGGGGGCCATGTGTGGATACCCCCATGCAAGCAAATTCTCCCAGTTCGGTCATGTGATCGGGTGCGGTCATGTGTCAGGCCTCGATATGCGGCGCGTCGCGGGCCGCGGGCCAGTATGGAGATACGCGGATCGGGCGCACATCACTTCAAAGAGCTCACGGCTCGCTGGCCCCCTCTGCTTTTCCCGATCCCGATCTGTCCGATCAGTTTGCCCTTACCGTTCGAAGTCCTCCTCACATGGCCGACGTACCGGTCGCGACGTCCGTTGCCTTTCAGGCCATCGCCGCCACTGGATGCTTGTATTCTTCCTGGCGCGTCAGCATGGCCCAGGCAGCCCGTGCCATCCTGTTGGCCAAAGCGATGGCGACAAGTATCCGCGGCTTTCGTGCCAGCATCCGCTCGAGCCACGAGCCAGCCTCAGCGCCCTTGCGGGAGGCCCACCTGACAACTGACATCGCCCCAACGATCAAAAGTCGGCGAATATCGCGCTGGCCCATCTTCGACGATCGACCGAGCCGTTGTTTGCCACCGCTGGAGTTTTGAATAGGTACGAGCCCCAGCCAGGCAGCGAAGTCGCGCCCACGCCGGAAGGTCTCCATGGGCGGAGCAAAGGCCTCGATCGCCATCGCGGTAATCGGTCCGATGCCGGGCATCGTTTGCAGGCGCGCGGTATACGCGCCCAGCCGAGCTTCGCGCCGTAGGACTTTGCCAAGGGCCTCGATCCGGTCCTCGAGCATCGAGATCTGATCGAGGTAGAGATGCCCGAGATCTCGTACGAGGGGCTGAAGAGAACCGACGCGCTGCTCCATCGCCGCCGCGAGGCGCTTCGCGTTCGTAGCTCCATGCGCCACGACAATGTCATGTTCAGCGAGGTGCCCACGGAGTGCGTTGATGAGTTGCGTTCGCTGGCGCACGAGCAGGTCGCGGGTTCGAAAAATCATCGCTCGCGCCTGCTGCTCCTCCGTCTTCACGGCGACGAAACGCATCGTGGGGCGCGACGCCGCTTCAACGATAGCCTCGGCGTCCGCCGCGTCATTCTTCTGGCGCTTCACGAACGGCTTCACGTAGATCGGCGGGATGAGACGGACTTCATAGCCGAGTTCGGCGATGAGACGGCCCCAGGAATGGGCTGTCGCACAAGCTTCCATCGCCACCACGCAGCGAGGCTGCCCGGCAAGAAATCGCAGCACCTGCGAACGAGACAGCGTCTTGCGATAGAGAACGCGGCCGTCGGCCCCGGCTCCGTGCAGCTGAAAAACGCGCTTCGCCAGATCAATGCCGATGATTGTTGCCTCGTTCATGGATTCCTCCCCTTGGTGACCGCAAGAGCGCCAGCTTGGCACAACGCGATGCCGTCGGCGGGGGTATCCACTCCATCAGTTCA
>NZ_JBKQWU010000171.1:0-1372 GCF_047275745.1 Amaricoccus sp. W119
AGCAGTTTCGAGGCATCGCCACACGCTACGACAAGGACCCGGAGAACTTCCTCGCCGCCGTCAAGCTCACAGCCGCGAGGATCTGGTGTCAGAGTTTATGAGTCGACGCCCTAGTCCTCCGGAACGATAGTTCGTATCATTGACCTCTGGTTCGGGGGATTATGAGATGGCGGGTCGGACGGCGGACGCGGTTGTGCTGAGCACTGAGGAGCGCGCCTTTCTCGAGGCGCAGGTGCGGCGGCGCAAGACGGCCCGGTCCCTCGCGGAGCGTTGCCGGATCATCCTGCTCTGCGCGGAAGGCCTTCCGAGCAAGGAGGTCGGCGCGCGGCTCGGAGCGCATGAGCACACCGTCGGCAAGTGGCGCAGGCGTTTCGTGAAGGATCGGATCGAAGGGCTGACCGACGAATACCGCCCGGGTCGGCCGCGCACCGTGTCGGATGCCCGGGTGGCCGAGGTGATCGAGCGAACGCTGAACGCCACGCCGAAGGACGCCACCCATTGGTCGATCCGTTCGATGGCCGCGGCGACGGGCCTGTCGCACACGACGATCCGCCGGATCTGGACCGCCTTCGGTCTCCAGCCGCGCCGGAGCGAGACTTTCAAGCTCTCCACCGACCCGCTGTTCGTCGACAAGGTGCGCGACATCGTCGGCCTCTAGATGTCACCGCCGAACCGGGCCATCGTTTTGTGCGTGGACAAAAATCCCGGATCCAGGCGCCGGATCAGGACCAGCCGGCGCCGCCGATGGCGCCGGGCGTCCCCGAGCGGAGAACGCATACCTACATCCGCCACGGCACGACGTCCTTGTTCGCCGCGCTCGACGTCGCGACGGGGGCGGTGATCGGCAAATGCTACAAGCGCCACCGGGCAGCCGAGTTTCTCGACTTCCTCAGGCGGGTCGACGCGGCCGTGCCGAACGGACCGGATGCGCACCTGGTGATGGACAACTGCGCCACCCACGAGACGCCGACGATCAAGGCCTGGCTCGCCCGCCGCCCGCGCTGGCATGTCCACTTCACGCCCACTTCGGCGAGCTGGATCAACCAGATCGAACGCTGGTTCGCGGAGCTGACCCGGAAGCGGCTCCGTCGCGGCGTCCACCGCTCAACCGCCGACCTCGAAGCTGACATCCTTGCCTTCACCGAGACCACAACGAGAACCCCAAACCCTTCCGATGGGTCAAATCCGCCGACGAAATCCTCACCGCCGTCAAGCGCTTCTGCCAGAGAACCCCAGAAAGCCCTATGCGGCGAACTTTAGATTCAGGTGCCTAGGGTCAGGACTCATAACCAGAAGATGACGGTCGCTGCGATGCGGATGGCACTCATGAATGTGTGGGCGCATCGGTCGTATCGAGTGGCGACGCGGCGCC
>NZ_JBKQWU010000172.1:0-1323 GCF_047275745.1 Amaricoccus sp. W119
TATCGGGTCCAGCGCCAAGGGAGGAGTTCGTGTAAGCGATCGCGGCGGTCTTCCCGCCTGCCTGCGAGCCGACGAAGAGCTGGACACCCGCAATAACCCTCCCCTTTGAAGGGCGATTATATACCTTGCAAACACGTTGCCCGCTGAAGCCTGCGCGGGCATGATGCCCTCCGGAATCACAGGGGGCTTCGATGCGCGTTTGCGTGATGATCCAGCTTGGCGGAACGGTATCAATCGACCGCATCCGCGAGGATGTTCCGCGACTTCTTGAGATCGCCAAGTCTGCATCCAAAGGCGAATTCGAGCAGGTGTTCCGGTCCCCGAGCGCCGACCTGTTCGGGTGGTTCCTACAGGTTCCGAATGACGACCTTCGTTTCCTACGGGAGCGATTTGTCGGGAGCACCGCATTCCGAAATCAGGACTCCATCCTCGTGCTGGAACTCGGACCGTGGTTCGACGGGCAAGGCTTCAGTCGCGCTTGGACGTGGCTTCAGCGCCATCGCAGCTAGGCAGGATCGCCTCAACCTGGGCGGCACGCAGCCGCACGCCAGCCGACGCAGCCCATACCGCTGGCGGCGAAAGTAGGAGCCAGCGGATAACCCTATTCAGCCTTGTCGGGGTCGGTGGGTTTCTCATCGCGTGCGATGGTATCATGATACCCCATACGCCGCAAAGCATCCTTCAGCTTTTCCTCGTCAAGCTCGACGCCTAGCTCTCTGGCGGTTTGCTCGAAGCGTTCGCGTTGAGATTGAGTATCACGCATGAGCGTTGACTCCGTGGCGATGATCTTGCTGATTTGGGCGATCATAGCAGGCAGATCGTTCCGTGGATATTTCACAGATCATTAAATCTCCGAAGGCAAACATCACTTGGGGGAAGTGGTCTGATGACAAGATCAGACGGACAGACTTCCCCATGAGCGGCAAGAGAGGAGGCGCATTCCCCCTCACCAGAATGTGGCGCTGGGGGACAGTCTGTTTCGATGCGCTCGGGCTCTCATTCATCGTGCTCGCAGCTTACCACAAATCCCTCCCGGAGTTTCAGGCGGTCCTCTCGGAGAAGCTGCCCAAGGATACGCGGATGCTCGCGCGGTTCGAGTATCATGGGAACCACCCCGTTGTGGGGTGGCACATCCATGCTACATGTGGCGATGTCTCAAACCTGCAACCTGGCATCATCAAACCCCTTGGCCAAGTCAGATTGCCCGACTGAGAGCGGCGGTGCAAAAACCGGCCACGGTAGCGGCGGGATAGTCCGGCCGCGGGCGGAGTAAAATCCGGCCACCTATTTCCCTTCTGCATTGAACGCAGGAGGGACAGGGGA
>NZ_JBKQWU010000173.1:0-1302 GCF_047275745.1 Amaricoccus sp. W119
CAACCGCCAACCTGAACCGAGGCATGCCCCCGATGACCAAGCCTATGATGGACCTGCGCGCTCTGGTGGAAAAGAGCGCCGATGCCGACCTGTTGCGCGAAATGATCGGCTTCGCCGCCGAGCGCCTGATGGAGCTCGAGGTGGGCGCGAAGACCGGCGCGGACTATGGCGAGAAGTCTTCCGACCGGCTGGCGCGGCGCAACGGCTATCGCGACCGGGACTGGCAGACGCGGGCCGGCAGCGTCGAGCTTCGCATTCCCCGCCTGCGGACCGGCTCCTATTTCCCCTCGTTTCTTGAACCGCGTCGGTCCGTCGAGAAAGCGCTGACCGCCGTGATCCAGGAGGCTTATGTCCATGGCGTCTCGACGCGGGCCATGGATGACCTCGTGCAGGCCATGGGCGGTACTGGCATCTCCAAGAGCCATGTCAGCCGGCTCTGCGAGGAAATCGACGAGAGGGTGGACGCCTTCCTGACCCGCCCGATCGAGGGCGAATGGCCCTATTTGTGGATCGATGCCACCTACCTCAAAGTGCGACAGGGCGGCCGCATCGTCAGCGTCGCGGTCACGCTCGCCGTGGGCGTCAACATGGATGGCCGGCGCGAGGTTCTCGGCATGGCGATCGGCGCCTCGGAAGCCGAGCCCTTCTGGATCGAATTCCTGCGCGATCTCGTTCGTCGAGGCCTGGCCGGCGTGAAGCTGGTGATCAGCGACGCCCACGAAGGCATCAAGGCCGCCACGGCGCGCGTGCTGTCCTCCACGACCTGGCAGCGCTGCCGCGTGCATTTTCAGAGAAACGCGCTGGCCCATGCCGGCAAGAACAGCCGCCGCGTGGTGTCGGCCTTCATCGCCACCGCCTTCGCCCAGCCCGACCACGCGGCCGCCAAGGCCCAGTGGCGCCTGGTCGCCGACCAGGTGCGCGGCAAGGTGCCGAAGCTCGCCACGCTCATGGACACGGCCGAGGAGGACGTGCTCGCCTACATGACCTTTCCTCAGCAGCACCGAGCAAAATTACATTCGACGAATCCGATCGAACGTCTGAACGGCGAGATCAAACGGCGCACCGACGTCGTGGGGATCTTTCCGAACGAGGCCGCGATCCGGCGGCTCGTTGGTGCAATCCTCATGGAGCAGACCGAGGAATGGACCGTTCAGCGCGGTCGCTATCTCACGCTGGAAACGCTCGCGCCCGTCTGCGATGATCTCACCGTCAGCCTGCCTGCCGCGCAGCGCGACTGACCTGCTCGGCCCGCTGATGAGCGCGAGGCCCGCCGTGAGCTACACCACCAGATGGGGCACGATC
>NZ_JBKQWU010000174.1:0-1248 GCF_047275745.1 Amaricoccus sp. W119
AGGCTCAAGGACTGGCGCCGCGTCGCCACTCGATACGACCGATGCGCCCACACATTCATGAGTGCCATCCGCATCGCAGCGACCGTCATCTTCTGGTTATGAGTCCTGACCCTAGATTACGCAAGGGTCGGCGAGGCCTCCGGGACGGCCCGCCGCGATCATTTTGCCAGGTGGGCTAGGGCGTCGACTCATAAACTCTGACACCAGATCCTCGCTCAGAACTCGGCGGTCATCAACACGGGGAACTCCGCGCGGCTTGTTTGGCAACAGAGGCGAGAGGACCGACCATTCATGGTCGGTCAGTTCGTACCGGCGACGTGTCATCCAGGGCTCCCTCAGTTTCGAGCCTTGAATCAGCCACACAGCAAAACGCCAACCAGATTTATGGGTTTGCCGCCTAGNTCATCCAGGGCTCCCTCAGTTTCGAGCCTTGAATCAGCCACACAGCAAAACGCCAACCAGATTTATGGGTTTGCCGCCTAGCAACCGAATCCCCGGCGTCGATCCGCTCGACCACGGTCCGCCACTTCGCCGACTTCGGCAAGCTGAGCGACTGAAGATGGCCCAAGCCCGCGCCTCCCCGCCGAGACCTTGCAAGGAGAGAAGCGTTTCGCGCAACGTCGCGCCAAAACCGCGCGCCATGCTTACCTGGCGCTTGCCCCACGCAAGTGGCCATTGGCGAAAAATCTCGTAACCATTAGAGTTTATTGGCTCCGGCGGTTGGGATCGAACCAACGACCAATTGATTAACAGTCAACTGCTCTACCGCTGAGCTACGCCGGAACACGGTACCCATCGCTGGGTGGGGAGCCTATAGCAAAGGCGATTCCGGGCGTCCAGAGCAATCTCCGTATTCGGTGGCCCTCCGCCCCAGGGTTTCTTGAGACACCGCCGGCGGCTTATCTGAGCCGATGGAGGTGTCGAAATGGATGACGCTGAGCACGGAGGAGCCTCGGGCGCGGGGACCTCGGCTATCGGAGGAGGCGCGGCTCCGACCCGGGATCGGCGCATGACGGCGGGGCGCAGGCGGGAGGCGGTTCTTCGGCTCCTGCGCGGCGAGGCTCTGGAGGTCGTGGCTCCCGAACTCGCGGTGACGGTGGCGGATCTGAGCGGTTGAGGTCGTGTCCCAATGCTTCTCTAATCGCGTTGGTCAAGCGCTGATGCCACGATTGGAGCGTTGATGCGTGCCGGGCTCCAGGATTCTCTCTGCGGTCGCATCGTGGCGCCGCATGTTTGCGTTCAGGGTCG
>NZ_JBKQWU010000175.1:0-1162 GCF_047275745.1 Amaricoccus sp. W119
GCCACGCGGTCCAGGCGCTGCGCGGCGCCGAGCGCGCGGCGGCGGGGGAGGCGCGGCGCGTCGCCGCGACCCGGCGCGCCGGGCAGGGGCGGCGCCTGAAACCCTGAGCGCGGCCAGAATGTTCTACGTTCGCGGCCTCGACAGCCGACTCCCTCGCCGCTAAACGCCCCCGCCTGAGTGCATGGGAGAGTATCGGATGAACGGCAAGGCGGCGGACCTCGGCAAGCTTCTGGATCCCGGCTCGGAGTTGCCGACCTACGATCCGGATTGGGAAACGCGCTGGGACCGGGCGAACACCCTGCTCGATCTCGTGGGAAGGCATGATCCCAGGAGCACTTCGGAGCTGACGCGGCGGCTGGGCGAAGAGCTCCGCGAAGCCGCCTTCGCGGGGTTCCAGTTCGCCCACGATCTCGAGGAGCACCTCGCCGTGGCGAGCGCGGGCCCGGCGGAACGCGCGGCGCTGCCGCTCCCCCGGATGCTTGGGTCCGCCACCGTCGCGGAGATGGTGGCGCGCCACGCGGCGTTCCGGGCGCTCTGCGGCCGGGTGGAAGCCTATCGGGCGGCCGAGCCGTTCGAGGAATGGGACAATGGCGTGTTTCGACTGGAGCCGATGGAAGACGCCGCGCGCGAGATCCGGGATCGCGAGGTTCCGGCGGACTGGCGCTCCGACCGTCGGACCAAGGCGCGGCTCATCATCGAGCGCCACGAAGATGTCGTCCACGTCTGCGTCCTCGAGGATCCCCGCGCGGAAGCTCCGGTGACCCTCGCCGCGCTCGAATTCCTCGCGCGCGCGCTCTCTGATGAGTTCCTCCAGGCGCGGCGGGACCGGCTCCGGCGGAAGCCGCGACCCCGGCTCATGCTGCATGGGATACTCTCACCGTTCGGCAGGTCCGACGCGGCGCGTCTCTCGGAATACGAGATCGTTCCCGATAGCTTCAGTGATGATCTCAGCCTCGTCGAGACCCGCGTGGTTCGGCGCGCCACGCCCCTGATGGTCCGCGAGATGCTCGGGATGGATCAGGAGCTGAGGCTGGCACTGCGTGCCTGAGAGCCGAACCCGAAATGAGTTGAGCGATATCATAGGGTTGTGATTCACGTCGGTTTGCGAAGACTGACGGAGATCGGATGCCTTGGAATGATACCGCTCGGCGTGACTATGTCC
>NZ_JBKQWU010000176.1:0-1157 GCF_047275745.1 Amaricoccus sp. W119
ACATCTCTCCAGATCCCGTAGCCAAAACGGGACCTGGTGGGTCGAGGAGGAGTTGAACCTCCGACCTCACGCTTATCAGGCGTGCGCTCTAACCACCTGAGCTACCGACCCAATCTCCCGCGACCTAACGATCACGAAAGAGCACAAGCCGATCACTACCTGTAGGCATAGACCAGCGCGTAGGCCCCGAGACTGCTCATACCGCTCGCCTGGATGGTTCTCACCCAGGCAGCCTCCACGGAGCCAAGCACCGGGAACTTCCTGAGATAGTTGTGCGCATAGAACCGATCCACCTTAACGTCGGAATAGCCCACGGATTCGATCTGGGATCGAATCCGATCAGTGGTCCCGGCACACCAGGAGTAGTAGGCGGGAAACTTGCGATTGCGAGTGACCCGGAGGGGCTCGAGCGTGGAAAGCATCGCTTTCGAAACTCCCTCGGGGATCCAACGGTTTATCACAAAGGGCAGACTGTAGAGCGTCGGAAAGAGATGGAACGCAACTCCACCCGGCTTCAGCAGTCTACGCACATTCCTGTGCATTTCCTCACCGTTTCGTACGTGCTCCGCGACGAACTGCGAGAAGATCACGTCGAAACTGCCGTCGAGACTTTCCACCGGATCGCAGATGTCGAAACACGCGGTCCTGTAGTCACTCGGCGCCTCGTCGAGCTCATCCTGACTGATGTCGTTGATCGTGTAGCTGCCAAGATTCACCGGCCACTCGCCCGGTTTGAACATTGGCCTCGCGCCACCGCCGATCTCCAGAATATCCGGAGCGTCGTAGCACGCGCACAATTCGTGAATGATGCGACGGAACTCGATCCTGAGGTCCGCGGGTTCCTGCGCCATGATCGCCACCCCAAAATCCGCGTCGAAAGCAAGCACGCCGGCTCTGAAATTCCAGCCAACAGCCCGCCGTCCTGGACGCACCATCAATCCCCAAAACTCCCCAGTGAAATCCTACACCGGCGGGACCGATCGTGCACAGGTTTCTCGCATCGTGCACCTTCTTTCGGTGATGGTACGGCGCCTGGCTTGCAGATGAAGGGATATGAGGGCGGTTTGGTTTCTGTGTGCCTCGTTTATGGGCTGATCCTGAGTGGATTTGCCCTGAGGCTGCTAAGTGTCTCATGAGGGACCGGCGGGATGCGCGGT
>NZ_JBKQWU010000177.1:0-1131 GCF_047275745.1 Amaricoccus sp. W119
ACGCCGCAAGCGGGAAACTCTAGTCGGGCTACGCCCTCCCGCCGTTCCCCGCTTGCGGCGCCAAGTGGCCTACTTTTGCGCCGCCCAACGGCCTGGTTTTGCTCCGCCGTTGACATTCACCGTCGGATCCTCGACCGGCTGCTTCTCGAGGTCGCGGCAAAGCTGGACGCGGAACTCCCAGCGGCCGCGGTTACCGCGCATCTCGTCCCGCACCGTCTCACGGATCGCATCCTCCCGACCACGCGCGTCGATCTTGTTGCCGGTGAGGGCGGTCAGGCCCGGAGAGATCGGCGCGAGGCAGAACTTGGCGATGTAATCGCCGAATCTGAACGGCGTGACGCTGTGATAGGTCTCGCCAAGCGGATCCACGTTCGGAGCACCCCCGAGCGCCTGGATCTTCGGGCTCTCGATGCCCACCGCCTCGAGCGCCGTGTTCACGCCCCGCAGGACCGAGGACAGCGCTTCCTTGGTACCCTCGAGACGATCGGTCGTGCGGGCGAGCAGCTTGAGATTGCCGAGAAACTGCTCGGCCGTCCGGGTCTGGAACACCGGCCCGTTCACCATGACGAAATCCTGGGTGGTGCCCTCCGCCCCGGGCAGCCGCTCGCCCTCGACGCCCAGCACCTTGAGCGCGATCCCTCGAGGCAGCGAAATCGCATCCGGCAGGATGTCACCCGCGTTGGTGGAGATTCGCATAAGAAGTTTGTGCTTGCCCGGACGCGCGAACATGCCTTGGGCGACCTCCGGGGTGAGGTCGTCGGAGATCGACAACTCGCCTTGAAGGATGGCATGCGCCTTCGCATGGACCGACCTGACGGAGTGGCCGTACTCCCGCGCCGTCGTTTCCAGGATCGTGTCGAAGACCTGCTTGAGACTTTCGACCGTCTCCGCCTCGTTCGGCTCCTTGACTTCGACATCGGGATGAAAGCGGACGGGACTGGCAAACATCATCTGGCTGGACCTCCGTTCCTGGTGAAACCGCCCCGGCGGACGGATAGTTCCCTAGGGGACGCGTCATGGGCCGGGGCACGGTTTCTTGAGACAGCGTCGAGCGCTACTTTCCCGAGGAACGGGGGTAGAGCATGGACGACAAGAGCGACGTGAAACCTGGCGCGACGGAGGCCTCGGCCC
>NZ_JBKQWU010000178.1:0-1126 GCF_047275745.1 Amaricoccus sp. W119
CCCGCCGGCAGCAACGCCGCCGACGATCGGCTCCCAACCATCCCTGCTCCCCTTAAGTTCGGAGCAGGAAGCTATCCACCAGGCTGACCGGGTGCACCGAGATTGAGTCAGAGCCCCTTTTGGACGCCGATCACCCCAGAAGCGGGGTCCTTATTCCACGCCGATCAACAATCAAGCCTCCATAAAGCGTGGAACGGCTTCCGGAGTTCCGTCGGTCGCGCCGGTTTCGCGGATCGATCGCGGTTCAAGCCTGCTCCCCGTCCCACAGCCACTCGCGCGCGCAGGGCCGCCGCCCGCGGCTCGATGGCGCATGGGGCGGCCGGCAGTGCACGCTGCCGCTGGCGCCGCGGGCGGCCTCTTCGACGGTTCCATGGTCGGAGGAGCGTTCACCACCCCGACCGGGCGGCTGTTTGCCCCTGCCTGCCTCTGTTTCGTCGTGGGAATACAGAACGCTACCACCACCACCGGGATCTCCGAGACCCGGATATGGACGACGCGCGCCGCCGGATGATCACGGACATCGGGATCGACTCCGAGCGAGCGATCTGCGGTCTGCTCCGTCGCGATGGTCGCGTGCGCGCGGGCCCGACGAAAACCTTCGTAATCGGCGTCGTCAGAGCGATGTGTTACTCCCTGGCCGGGTTCTGTTTCTCGGCTCAGCCCGTGGTCTCGCTCCTCGACAGCGTTGGTGGCGTGGCCACGCTAGGCGAGCTTGGATCCTCCGGATCAAGGGTCTGACCGCCCGAAGCATGGGCGGCGGTATTTGACCGGCGAGGCCTGATCGCGAGCATACTCGGGTTTCTTCCTTCAGCCACCGCCGCCCAACTCGCCCTCACTCCGCTGCGAAGAACCGCAGCATCTCGGCCGACGCGGACGGTCCAGAGGCGTCCGTGAAGGAGCCCGACGCGTCGCCCCCCGACCAGGCGTGGCCCGCGTCTTCTACGAGCCAAAGCTCGACGCCCGGCCGGCCATCGGCGCCTTGCCGGCACAGGCGGCTCCAGCCGCGGCCGGCGGTCCTGCCAGTCTCTCGCGTTTCCTGGCCGTCTTCCGAAAGCCCGGCGACGATGAGGGTCGCGTTTCGAGGATCCACAACTCGGTCTTTCTCACCGTGAAATACGATGGTGCG
>NZ_JBKQWU010000179.1:0-1124 GCF_047275745.1 Amaricoccus sp. W119
CTTCGTTTGAGCCTGGCGGGCCATGCGCCCGCGCCACCAAGGGGAAATAGTTCGGCAATCGGAAGCCGAAGGCGACCTCATTCTTGCGCCGTGCAAGGCAGCGTCGGGCGGCCGGACTGGCTCTCGGATACGGTCGCGCGAACTTCGGTCTTCCTAAGAAGATGGGGGGATGCCGCGCTCCCCCAACGGCATCGCAATGTGCCAAGCTTGTGATGTCAAAGCACAAGACAGGACGGGAGACGGCATCCATGGAAGAAGTTACCATCATCGGCATTAATCTGGCAAAGAACGTGTTCCAGCTGCACGGTGCCGCGGTGGACGGCGGTTCATGGCGGCGCAGCCGCCGCGCACGGTGGCGATGGAAGCCTGTCCGGGCTCGCATTGCTGGGCGCGGGAGATGACGACGCTGGGTCACACGGTGAAGGTGATCTCGCCGCAATATGTCACCCCCTACGTCAAACGGCAGAAGAACGATATGCGGCGATGTTCCTCATCATCCCCTTCACGATGCTCATCGCCGCGCTGCAAGCGCTGGCTGCGGGGCACGGGCTGAAGCTGGGTGTCAGCTTCGGCCAATGGCCACATGAAGGAAATCGCCGCCAGAGATGCCAAAAACCGCTTCGGCCAGTTGCTCGACTCGGCGCAGGGCGCGCCGGTGCGCGTGACCAAAAAGGGCAGGGCGGTCGGCGTGGTGATGTCGATACAGCAATACGAGCGCCTGCGCGGCGCGGCATGGGAGCGCCTAAGCGCGACCATGGATCGCTTGGGCGCCGAGGCGGCAGGCAACGGTCTGACGGACGCGGAACTGGACGCGCTCCTGGCCGATGAGAGCTGAGCGCGTCGTTCTCGACACCAACGTTCTGATCAGCGCTGTCCCGCGGCCGAAGGGACCGCCCCGCGCGGCGATCGACGCCGTCCGCGTGGCTGGCGGTATTCTTATTCTCGGATCAGACTTTCGACGAGTTGCGCACGCGCCTCGAACGTCCGAAGTTCGACAGGTACGTGAGCCTGGTCTGCCCCCTGAAAAGTGGTCCTCCCTGAGGTAGGCTTTTGAGCCTTTGGAGGATGCCAGGAATGCCGCGCAGAAAGCACAAGCCCGAGGAGATTGTCGCGAAGCTGAGGCA
>NZ_JBKQWU010000180.1:0-1109 GCF_047275745.1 Amaricoccus sp. W119
TCCCCGAAGCGGTGTCAGGCTGGCGGGTCCGCTTCGATCTGCTGATCCGTGAGTGTCTGGTTCTCCAGCGACAGGAACCGCTGGTGCAGCATGCAGGCGGCGCCGAAGGCCGCGCCGGTCTCGGGTGCCTCGTGCACCGTGATCGCCGGGACCGGGAAGCTCGGCGCCTGGGCCGCGCCGAGGTAATGCGCGACGCGGGCGGCGACGAGCGGATAGAGCGCCGCGACCTTTGCTCAGGTGGGACATTCCAACTTTGCGTGGACGCGCTAGCCGAGATGCGACTTCGGACGAAGCGACAGGTTCTCCGTCCTGTAGCCGTGGCCGATGACGTTGGCTTTGAAGACCTCGGCCGGGGTTCGATAGCCAAGGCACTTGCGGGGCGTTGCGTTGAGGCCGGCGCAGAGCCGCCTGAGGTCGTCCTGGGAGAGAGTCTCGGGGTCGGTGTCACGATGGATCCAGCGCCGAAGGCGCTTGTTCGCGTTCTCGACGCTGCCTTTCTGCCAGGGCGACTGTGGGTCGCAGAACCAGGTTTGCGCGCCGACCTCGGCTCGCAGGTGCGGCCAGTCGACGAACTCCGACCCGCGGTCGAAGGTCACCGAGCGGCGCGCTCCCCGCGGCAGGGGCCGCGGGACTTCGGCGATCTGGGCCATGATCGGCTTCGCTCGCTTTTCCGGGTTCCTGAGCACGACCAGGAACCTGCTGACCCGCTCGATCAACGTCGTCACATTCGCCGGACCGAACCGCTGCCGAAAGAGTACGAGATCACCCTCCCAGTGGCCGAATTCTNGTTCCTGAGCACGACCAGGAACCTGCTGACCCGCTCGATCAACGTCGTCACATTCGCCGGACCGAACCGCTGCCGAAAGAGTACGAGATCACCCTCCCAGTGGCCGAATTCTCGGCGACCGGCCACGGCGTCGGGACGGAACAGGATGCTGAGTTCCGGGGCGAATTTCGGCGGTGACCGTTTACGGCGACGGTGTCCGCGGCGCTCGCGGCGACCCGAGGCGAGGTGGCGCCACAACTCCGCCGCGCGGCCCTCATCGGAATAGATGAACTGGTAGATCGTCTCCTGGCTGACACGGAGCGGGGCCGCTTCGAAGCGCATG
>NZ_JBKQWU010000181.1:0-1085 GCF_047275745.1 Amaricoccus sp. W119
CTCCGATCGCAGGCGAGCACAGATGACCCGGGCGGGTGGTCCCCGATTAGGCGCCGATCACAGGGGCAGGTGGGCACCAATTGCACGCCGAAACACAAAGTTCACGGCCTGCCGATCGCGACGGTCACGGCCGACGCGGGCTATGCCTACGCCAAGGTTTACGCGGGGCTCGAGAAGCGTGAGATCGCGGCGTTCGCCATCGGTCTCGAACGCATGGCGACACGATGGCTCACTCCCGGCAAAGGCCGAGCCGATCCGCCGCCCCGTGCGGATGCGCCGCTTCCGCTACGACGCCAAGCACGATGTTCTGAAGTGCCCCCGTGGCAAGAAGCTGAAACCCGGGCGCGCGGTGAAGCATGGCCGCTTCTTCACCTCCCGCGCCCGGGACCGCCGTGGCTGCGATCTTGCAGCGCTCTGCCCGTCGAAGGGCCGAAGCAACAAGGCCGTCGTGCTCGGTGACAACTATCCCGCGCTTCTGAGGGCCCGGCGGCGGAAAGATCGTTGGTCCGATGAGGACCGCTATCTCTACCAACGTCACCGCTGGCGATCCGAGGGTTATCACGGAGAGACAAAGACCTGGCATGGCCTGGCACGCGCCGTCCGACGTGGCCTCGAAAACATGCGCATCCAAGCCTTCCTCACCGCCGCGGCGGTGAATCTCAAGCGGCTCGCCACCGCCTTCATCGCCACGTTCCTCATAATGCTCGGCGCAATCGCGGACCTGATTGCAATGCCGATGTTCCGATGGCGAGTGGTGCCGGTGGCCGGCAAAGCCTGATCACCAGGGTATTCCTCAACGGCCCCGTCGTGCATTTTCAAAGGAATGCGCTGGCCCATGCCGGCAAGAACAGCCGTGCTCGCCAATGTCTCTCGGACCATTGGCGTTCCCTTGGCTCACGGTGTCCGCCTTCATCGCCACCGCCTTCGCCCAGCCCGACCACGCGGCCGCCTCGGCCCAGTGGCGCCTGGTCCTGCGCGGCTCTGCTGGTCAATCGCTCCACCTGCCAATACCGCTCGCGCCGGCTCGGGCAGGTCGCGCTGGAAGCTCGCGTCAAGGAGATCTGCGAAACCCGCGTGCGCTACGG
>NZ_JBKQWU010000182.1:0-1059 GCF_047275745.1 Amaricoccus sp. W119
CATGAGTGCGCGGCCCGCGAGGGCAGCCCACGCGGGTCGTGGCCTGAAGGCCGTTCTCCCGCATCAGGCGGCGCACCCGCTCCGTCGAGGTGCGCAAGCCCTGGCGACGCAGCCGCGCCCAGCCTCCAGCCGCTCGATCTTCGCGTGGAGCAGTTCGGTGTCCATCGTCAGCTCGCCGACCTTGGTTCGCAGCCGGTCGATCGTCTCGTCGCGATCGTCCCGCGCCCGAGACTTGAGGCTCGCCGACCCGGCATCGAGAAACGCATCGCGCCAACCGCTCAAATCCGCCGCCGTCACCGCGAGCTCGCGCGCCACGATCTCCAGAGGCTCGCCGCGCAGGAGCCGAAGCACCGCGTCGCGCTTGCGCCACGCTGTCATGCGCGATCCCGGACCGCTACCGCGACCCCTCCGATAGCCGAGGTCTCCGCGCTCGAAGCTCCTCCGTGCTCAGCGTCATCCATCTCAACACCTCCATCGGCTCAGATAAGCCGTCCGCGGTGTCTCAAGAAGCCCTGGGGCGGGGGAGGTGTCCGCTTGCTCGGCATGATATATCGCCGGCATGCCCGCTGGAGCACTTCCCGATCAGTCTGCATCGTAACCTGCGGCGGCAAAGTAGTTGGAGCACTCCTGAGGCGTGAAGACGTCGACGAGGCGCCCGATGGTGTTCCAGAGGCTGTCGACGGTTCGCTCGACGGCCTTTCGTAGCAGCGCCTTCAGCTTCGCGAAGGCCATCGTGCGAAGGGCCGACGAGGAACTGGGTGTGATCAGCCGCGAAGCGGGGATCATCCAGGATTGAGGGAAGCGGGGCCACCAGACTGGTGGCCCGGTTGACGCGCCGACGACATCCTCCCGTCCTGCTTCGGTGAGTTCGCATCTGGGAAGCGCGTGTCGGTCCCCGAACCCCTTGTCGCGCTCAATCCGAACGAACGGAGATCCCGTACGGCCTTCGTTTGAGCCTGGCGGGCCATGCGCCCGCGCCACCAAGGGGAAATAGTTCGGCAATCGGAAGCCGAAGGCGACCTCATTCTTGCGCCGTGCAAGGCAGCGTCGGGCGGCCGG
>NZ_JBKQWU010000183.1:0-1059 GCF_047275745.1 Amaricoccus sp. W119
GTCCCTCCAAACGCCGAAGCCGGGCGTTTCGCCACCCCAACCGCTCCACGCCCGGCCCCGGCTCTCACCTCAGCTTCAGGACATCGTCTGTCAGATCAAGTGCTGACTTATACACGGTAAGCGCGAGGTTCTCGGCGTTACCACCGGGCCCTCGGAGGCGTTCGGCAGGGCGGCCGTCCACCGGACGCTCGCTATTTTCCGCCTCACCCTTCCGGACCGGGGTTCCTCCGTGGTCTCGCCGATCGCGGCCTGCGCGACGTGAAACTGGTGATCGCCGACGACCACAAGGGGCTGCGCGCCGGCTCGATCCGGGCAGGCTTCCGCCGCGACCCACCAGCGCTGCCGCGTTCATTGGCTCCGGAACGCTCTGGCCCATGCGCCGACGAAGCAGCGCACGGCGGTGACCGCGATGCTGAGGACGATCTTCGCGTGAGGCAGACCAAGGCCGAGGCCCAGTGGGCGGTCGTCGCCGATGCGCTCCGGGAGAAGTCCAAGCTCGGCGCCATGATGGATGCCTCCCNCAGACCAAGGCCGAGGCCCAGTGGGCGGTCGTCGCCGATGCGCTCCGGGAGAAGTCCAAGCTCGGCGCCATGATGGATGCCTCCCGCGACGATGTCCTCGCCTGCATGACCTTCCCTCGCGAGCACCGGGCGCGGATCGCGTCGACGAATCCGCTCGAGCGGGTCAACCGCGAGATCAAGCGCCGCGCCGATGTCATCGGCATCTTTCCGAACGACGATGCCATCATCCGCCTCGTCGGCGCGCTCGGCATGGGCCTCGGACTATGGCGGCACCATGCCTCACTGCTCGAGACCAACGACGAATGGGCCGTCGCGCGCAGGTACATGTCTCTTGAAAGCCTCGCGCGCGTCACCGAAAATCCCAACGTCAGGTTGCCTGCCGTGGCCGCCTGATCAGGCTCGGACCTCTCCGAACGTCGGCCCTCCTACACCATTTAGCTTAATCGCATTTCCTGCGCCGCTCTGGCTGGCAGGATCAGGGTTGCTTCGGACGCTGCCGGAGCCTGCCAACATGGAGGATGCGATGGGTGTGTTCGCG
>NZ_JBKQWU010000184.1:0-1043 GCF_047275745.1 Amaricoccus sp. W119
GCCGCAAGCGGGAAACTCTAGTCGGGCTACGCCCTCCCGCCGTTCCCCGCTTGCGGCGCCAAGTGGCCTACTTTTGCGCCGCCCAACGGCCTGGTTTTGCTCCGCCGTTGACACTACAAGGACCTCTCAGGCTTCGACTTCGCCGCGAGCGAGGTCAACGAGGCCACCATCCGGCAGCTGCATCGCTGCGAGTTCCTGGACGGCGCGCACAACGTGGTCCTGATCGGCGGGCCGGGCACCGGCAAGACGCATCTCGCGACCGCCCTCGGCGTCCAGGCCGTCGAGCACCATCGCAAGAAGGTCCGCTTCTTCTCCACCGTCGAGCTCGTCAACACGCTCGAGCAGGAGAAGGCCAAGGGCAAGGCCGGGCAGATCGCCGAGAGCCTCCTGCGCGCCGACCTCGTGATCCTCGACGAGCTCGGCTACCTGCCGTTCAGCGCCTCAGGCGGCGCGCTGCTCTTCCATCTCCTGAGCAAGCTCTACGAGCGCACCAGTGTCGTCCTCACCACCAACCTCAGCTTCAGCGAATGGGCCACGGTCTTCGGCGACACCAAGATGACCACCGCGCTCCTCGATCGGCTCACCCACCGCTGCCATATCCTGGAGACAGGCAACGACAGCTTCCGCTTCAAGGCAAGTTCCGCCGCAGCAACCCGAAAAAAGAAGGAGACCAACCCCGTCTTGACCCAAGCATGACCCCTTCAGCATAACCTCAAGCTGGGTCACTTCTCGATGGAAACCCCGGGTCAGTTCTGGGTGAAAATCAACACCGTAGCCGCCGACGAGAACGACGCTGAGCACTGGGAAGAGCACGACGGCGAGGAGAATGAACGCGCGGCGCTCCTCGGTCTTAGTCGTCGGTACATTGG
Source organism: Amaricoccus sp. W119 (assembly GCF_047275745.1). Classification (NCBI taxonomy): domain Bacteria; kingdom Pseudomonadati; phylum Pseudomonadota; class Alphaproteobacteria; order Rhodobacterales; family Paracoccaceae; genus Amaricoccus; species Amaricoccus sp. W119. The sequence goes on from NZ_JBKQWU010000184.1 coordinate 870, forward strand.
CGCGGGTCATGCGCAGGCCCTCCCAGGTACTGGCATGCCGCTTTTTTAGCCTGCGTTCATGTACCGCCCCCGGATCCTGAGACACCTGATTGCGCTTACGCGGCCAGCGGGATCGTGTCCATCTGGTCGCGTCGGAATTGGGCTGGGGAGCGGTGTCCGTGCCGCTCGATCAGC
>NZ_JBKQWU010000185.1:0-1035 GCF_047275745.1 Amaricoccus sp. W119
CCGGGCGCGGGAGGTGAAGAAGCGGCCATGCTTCACCGCGCGCCCGGGTTTCAGCTTCTTGCCACGGGGGCACTTCAGAACATCGTGCTTGGCGTCGTAGCGGAAGCGGCGCATCGGCACGGGGCGGCGGATCGGCTCGGCCTTTGCCGGGAGTGAGCCATCGTGTCGCCATGCGTTCGAGACCGATGGCGAACGCCGCGATCTCACGCTTCTCGAGCCCCGCGTAAACCGTAGGCATAGCCCGCGTCGGCCGTGACCGTCGCGATCGGCACGCCGGTGATCGCCGACGCTGCGTCGAGGCGAGCAAGGATCTGCTCGCCCTCGTTCACCTCGCCGGTGGTGACTTCGACGTCAGGCACCACGCCGAGATGGTCGTCGATGACGCCATGCTGCTTGTAGCTTGGCTCCAGGCGCCGGTTCCGGCCCGAGGTCGCCATCGACGCGTCAGGGTCGGTCAGGCAGACCTTCTTGAACTTGCCGGTCTTCTTCGAGTCTCACCGTCGCCGTTCCGCTTCGGGGTCTGGCGCCTCACCATCAAAGGGGGTCTCGATCGCGGATGGCTTATCGTCGTTGGCCGTGACCACGGCGCCGACATGACGCACGGCGAGGCTTTCCCACGAGACGTCGGCGCGGATCAGCGATGCGTCGACGTGGACGTCTCGCCCTTCGCGATGCCGGCCGAAACACAAGCCAGCGTGGTTCGCTCGAAGATGCGGCGAAACCGCTCGGCGCCCCAGCGCTGGCGGATCCGCGTCAGGGACGAGTGCTCCGGCAGTCGGTCGCCCAGACCGAAGCCGGCGAACCAGCGGATCGCGAGATTCACCTGGGCCTCACGCATCAGCCGGCGGTCGTGCACGATGCCGAGCAGGAAGCCGGCGAGCATCAGGCGCACCGCCACCTCCGGATCTATCGCCGGCCGCCCGACTCCCGCGGCATAGACCTCGGCGATCTCCTCATGCAGCCAGCCGAGGTCGAGCACCGCGTCGACCCGGGCGAGGATGTGGTCGTCCGGGATCAGATCTCGCAGAGAGCCGC
>NZ_JBKQWU010000186.1:0-946 GCF_047275745.1 Amaricoccus sp. W119
TGATCGAGCGGCACGGACACCGCTCCCCAGCCCAATTCCGACGCGACCAGATGGACACGATCCCGCTGGCCGCGTAAGCGCAATCAGGTGTCTCAGGATCCGGGGGCGGTACAGAAGCGGCGGTTGAAACCGACCATGAGCTTGCCGTTCTCGGCCGCGACGACCTTGAGGCAATCCTGGACCCGCGCGACCGAGAGGTCGATCGGCTTCTCGCAGAACACCGCCTTGCCCGCCTTCACGAACCGCTCGATCAGGTCGGAGTGGGTGTCGGTGGGCGTGCAGATCACCACGGCGTCGATGTCATCGGCCCTCTCGATCGCCTCGATGGCGCGCACCTCGCAGCCGTATTCCGCCGCCAGCGCCTCGGCCGCCGCCGGCATCGCATCCGCGACCGCGACGAGCGCCGCCTGGGGATTGCCGGACACCGCCCGCGCATGCACCTTGCCGATGCGGCCCGCGCCGAGCACGCCAAATCGCACAGTCATCTCTGTTCTCCTGGGTGATGTGGCCACGCCGGGGACAGCCCGTCCCGCCCGCCGGCCGGTCTTGATCCGGTCCTCGCGAACGGACCGGTCGAAAGCCCGCCGCCTGTGGCATGGGGCTTGGCCGGCCCCCTTGGGGACCGGCCGGGTCTTGCGTGGCTCAGCCTGATGGCCGGGCGCTGGCCTCTGTTCTGGCCTTCCGCTTTCGCCCGTTCTGGGTGCTCAGCTTTTCTTGGTGCGCTTTCTCTGGCGCTGGACGTCGACGACGACGGCGGCGACGATGATGAGGCCCTTGACGATCTCCTGGTAGTAGGCGTCGATGCGGAGGAAGGTGAAGCCCGAGGTCATCGTGCCGAGGATCACCGTGCCGATCACCGTGCCGGTGATCCGGCCCTGGCCGCCGGCGAGCGAGGTGCCGCCGATGACGGTCGCCGCGATCGCGTCGAGCTCGTACATCATGCCCA
>NZ_JBKQWU010000187.1:0-933 GCF_047275745.1 Amaricoccus sp. W119
AGAGCCGAACCCGAAATGAGTTGAGCGATATCATAGGGTTGTGATTCACGTCGGTTTGCGAAGACTGACGGAGATCGGATGCCTTGGAATGATACCGCTCGGCGTGACTATGTCCGCCGGGGGCCACGCTATGCAAGTGATCTGACGGATCGGGAATGGGCGCTGATCGCGCCGCTCCTGCCGTCGCCGCGTCGGGTCGGCCGCCCCCGGACGACGGACCTGCGGGAGGTGATGAACGCGATCCTCTACATGGCGACGACCGGCTGCCAGTGGCGCATGCTCCCGAAGGATCTTCCGCCCGCCTCGACGGTGCAGCGCTATTTCTACGAATGGCGCGACAGCGGCTTGTGGCGGACGATCAGCAATCACCTGGTCATGGCGGCGCGCGAACTGGAGGGCCGCGAGGCGAGCCCGAGCGCCGGCATCATCGATAGTCAGAGCGCGAAAACCACCGAGAGCGGCGGGATTTGTGGCTTCGACGCCGGCAAGCGGGTCAAGGGCCGCAAGCGGCACATCGTCACCGACACGCTCGGCCTGATGGTCGGGCTCGTGGTTCACGCGGCCAGCATTCAGGATCGCGACGGAGCGCCAGCGGTCCTGGGCTCCATCCGCGCTCGCTGGCCCTGGCTGCGTCACGTCTTCGCCGACGGCGGCTATGCCGGGCCGAAACTCGAGGAAGCCCTGCGCCGCCTCGGCGACTGGACGATTCAGATCGTCAAACGCTCCGATACCACGAAGGGCTTCGAGGTTTTGCCAATGCGCTGGGTCGTTGAGCGCACCTTCGCATGGCTCGGACGATGCCGCCGACTGGCGAAGGACTGGGAGAAATCCATCGCTTCGGCCGAGGCGTGGATATTCATCGCCCACATCCGCGTCCTGACCAGACGCCTCGCAAGGTATTGGCACGGCTCGTAGAGTTTCGAGTCAGACTCT
>NZ_JBKQWU010000188.1:0-933 GCF_047275745.1 Amaricoccus sp. W119
AGAGCCGGACCCGAAATGAGTTGAGCGATATCAGCGGGTTGTGATTCACGTCGGTTTGCGAAGACTGACGGAGATCCGATGCCCTGGACTGATACCGCTCGGCGCGACTATGACCGCCGGGGGCCGCGCTACGCAAGTGATCTGACGGATCGGGAATGGGCGCTGATCGCGCCGCTCCTGCCGGCGCCCCGTCGGGTCGGCCGCCCCCGGACGACGAACCTTCGGGAGGTGATGAACGCGATCCTCTACATCGCGACGACCGGCTGCCAGTGGCGCATGCTCCCGAAGGACCTCCCGCCCGCCTCGACGGTGCAACGCTATTTCTACGAATGGCGCGACAGCGGCTTGTGGCGGACGATCAGCAATCACCTGGTCATGGCGGCGCGCGAGCTGGAGGGCCGCGAGGCGAGCCCGAGCGCCGGCATCATCGATAGCCAAAGCGCGAAAACCACCGAGAGTGGCGGGATTTGTGGCTTCGACGCCGGCAAGCGGGTGAAGGGGCGCAAGCGGCACATCGTCACCGACACGCTCGGCCTGCTCGTCGGGCTCGTGGTTCACGCGGCCAGCATTCAGGATCGCGACGGGGCGCCAGCGGTCCTGGGCTCCATCCGCGCCCGCTGGCCCTGGTTGCGTCACGTCTTCGCCGACGGCGGCTATGCCGGGCCGAAACTCGAGGGAGCCCTGCGCCGCCTCGGCGACTGGACGATCCAGATCGTCAAGCGCTCCGATACCGCGAAGGGCTTCGAGGTTCTGCCAATGCGCTGGGTCGTTGAACGCACCTTCGCATGGCTCGGACGATGCCGCCGACTGGCCAAGGACTGGGAGAAATCCATCGCTTCCGCCGAGGCGTGGATATTCATCGCCCATATCCGCGTCCTGACCAGGCGCCTCGCAAGGTATTGGCACGGCGCGTAGAGTTTCGAGTCCGGCTCT
>NZ_JBKQWU010000189.1:0-920 GCF_047275745.1 Amaricoccus sp. W119
CCGTCTGCGATGATCTCACCGTCAGCCTGCCTGCCGCGCAGCGCGACTGACCTGCTCGGCCCGCTGATGAGCGCGAGGCCCGCCGTGAGCTACACCACCAGATGGGGCACGATCGAAACAGCAGGGCGAGCCCGTTCACCGCCTTGCGCATTTAGGTCGCACCATCGGCGACGCAGACTCTCGCACCTGGATCTCGGCCCGTTCCGCGCACGAGCACGTCGCCGGCTTTCTCGCCGGGGGATCAGGCGCGCGGACGACCGGTGCGGCTCGGCATCGACGGCTCTCGGGCGCTGCTCATAGCCGACGGCAGCGGAATCACGATCTGGCTTGTCGCCGCCGCCGATGGCGCGAAGACGCCCGCCCGGTCGGCACGGATCAGCTGCCCGGAGTGAACCCGCCCGAGGGGGCGCCATAGCCGACTGGGCCCGGCTGACCAGCCTGGCCGAGCACCTCTGGTTCAATCGCGTCGAAAACGCCTTCCGCGCCGCGCCGGAGTTCCGCGTCGGGCATGGCGCACCGGCGCCTCACGTCCACGTCGTCCTCGGGCGCCGCGACGGTTCCGCTCTGGCCGGACATCTGAAGTCGGGGGAGGTTCGGCCCACGCTGGAGATCATCGTGACAGAGACGCCGAGCCATCTGCGTCGGACCTACGATGCGACGACCGGCCTCACGCTGATCCAGTTCTGATGCCGCCGCCTCCCTCGGAGCCAACGGCACAATGGAATTTCTCTAAGCCAGCAGCAACGCGCGAAACCCCGGACGCGTGATCCTGCCTGCCGTGCGCACCGCGCGATGTCGAAGGATACATTCGATAAACATCTCTTCGGATGCCGGCCCATCGAGCTCGGTCTCAGTGTCGCCGAGATAGCTTGCGAGCAGGACGACACCGTTACCCGAGAGCGTCCGCGCGGCATCGTGCG
>NZ_JBKQWU010000190.1:0-914 GCF_047275745.1 Amaricoccus sp. W119
ACGCGGCCCCGATCGCGAGGGAAAAAATGATCGCCGCCCGATCGGAGGCTGACAGGCGGAACATGACCGACATCCGGACACCAGATGTCAGATCAAGTCTAAACTTATATACTTACCGTCCTCGTTCACGGCCACGGCCACTATCACCGCCCGGCTGACGATCCTCCCGCCGTCGCGGACCTTGATGTAGGTGGCGTCGAGCCAGAGGCAGGGCCACGCGCCTTCGAGTGAGCGGGCGACGAAGGCGCTCACCCGCTCGTCGATCCCGGCGCGGAGCCGGCTCACCCGGCTCTTGAACATCCCGCCCGCGCCCATGGCCTTGACCAGATCGTCGACGGCGCGCGTGGAGATGCCGTGGATGTATGCCTCCTGGATCACCGCCACGAGCGCCTTCTCGGCGGTTCGGCGCGGCTCCAGGAAACTCGGCAGGTAGCTGCCCTTGCGCAGCTTCGGGATCTGCAGCGCGATCCGGCCGGCGCGGGTATCCCGGTCCCGCTCCCGGTACCCGTTACGCCGGACCTCGCGCGGCGGCGAGCGTGCGCCCTTCGCCGCGCCGGTGCGGAGCTCCACCTCCACCTCCATGATCCGGTCGGCCGCGAAGACCAGCATTTCGCGCACCAGGTCGGTATCGGCCTGCTTTTCAATCAGCTCCAGCAGGGCCATTCTCTCGTCGGTCATCGTCGTCTCCGTTCTCGGTTCCAGGTGTCGCAACCCGAGCCTACTCCGAAGATCGACGGTGTCCGCCAGCGCCACCACCGGCCGCGCGCCTCGCGCTACGCCAGGGGATCCGTGCGCGGCTTCCTACACCATTTAGCTTAATCGCATTTCCTGCGCCGCTCTGGCTGGCAGGATCAGGGTTGCTTCGGACGCTGCCGGAGCCTGCCAACATGGAGGATGCGATGGGTGTGTTCGCG
>NZ_JBKQWU010000191.1:0-896 GCF_047275745.1 Amaricoccus sp. W119
CGTTCCTCATAATGCTCGGCGCAATCGCGGACCTGATTGCAATGCCGATGTTCCGATGGCGAGTGGTGCCGGTGGCCGGCAAAGCCTGATCACCAGGGTATTCTTCAACGGCCCCACGCGGCAGCGCTGCCAGGTCGTGGACAGGACGCGCGCCGTGACGGCCTTGATGCCTTCGTGCGCGTCGCCGATCACCAGCTTCACGCCGGCCAGGCCTCGGCGAACGAGGTCGCGTGAGGCAACTCGGTCCAGAAGGGCTCGGCTTCCGAGGCGCCAATCGCCATGCCCAGGACCTCGCGCCGGCCATCGGTGTTGACGCCGACCGCGAGCGGGGAGCCATTGTGCGCCATTGGTGCGAGCACAATGGCGAGCGCGACGCTGACGGTGAGCCATCGAGGCGCCACCGGTGCGAAGCCGAGGTATGCGCGGTTCGACGCTGCCAGCCCGGTTTTGCCAGTCCCGGTCACGATAGCCGTTACGCTGAGCCAGACGGTCGGAAGACTTCTCGCCGTATTCCGCGCCAGCCTTCGCGCCCACCTCGAGTTCCATCAGGCGCTCGGGGGCGAAGCCGGCCTCCGGCCTCTTTCCGCCTTCATTCGATCCACCGGATCGAATGATCGCTGCGCGACCGCCTCCAAGAGCATCTCGCGCAGCAGGTCAGCATCGGCGCTCTTTTCCATCAGAGCGCGCAGGTCCATCATGGGTTTGGTCATCGGGGGCGTCCCTCAGTTCAGGTTGGCTGTTGCAACCCAACCCTACCGAGAAACCCGATGACCGCCGTGAGCTACACCATTTAGCTTAATCGCATTTCCTGCGCCGCTCTGGCTGGCAGGATCAGGGTTGCTTCGGACGCTGCCGGAGCCTGCCAACATGGAGGATGCGATGGGTGTGTTCGCGGC
>NZ_JBKQWU010000192.1:0-889 GCF_047275745.1 Amaricoccus sp. W119
GAAGGCGCGCGGGAGCGGGGTCTCCGGGTCGATGGCGGCATGAAGCGCGGCTGGGGGGAGGCGGCGCGCTATGACGGGGATCTCCGCGCCGGATACAAGGGCGGCGGCGGACTGATCACGCGGCGGGATGGTGAATCCGTCGAAGGCCCGCGCGTCACCTGGAACGGGCGCCGGCATAGCCGACGCCAGCCCGGACGATGGGCCCGGGCGTGGAGTCCCAAGCAGATCTCGCGCGAGACTTACATCTCGATTTTCCCGAGGACGATACGATGCGGATCAGCCCGGAGGCGATCTATCGGGCACTCTACATTCAAGGTCGCGGCGCCCTGCGTCGGGAGCTGACCGCCTGCCTACTAACGGGCCGCGCGCCGCGCATGCCCCGTGCCCGGATCGCGGGTCGGGGGTCCTTCGTCACCCCGGAGGTGATGATCAGCGAACGGCCCGCGGAAGCCGCGGACAGAGCCGTCCCGGGCCACTAGGAAGGAGACCTGATCCTGGGGCTGAACCGCCCGGCGATCGGCACCCTGGTGGAGCGCACGACACGCGTCACGATGCTCTCCGCCTTCCGCCCATGCCCGGACACGGGATCGGCCCCCGCCAGAAGAATGGTCCGACGCTCGCGGGTCATGGCGCCGAGGCCGTCCCCGACGCCATCGTCGCCGCGATTACGACCCTGCCCGAGCACCTCAGGCGCTCCCTGGCCTCGGACCAGGGGGCCGAGATGGCGCGTCATGCCGGACCTCAGGATCATCCACAGGCTGCCGGTTTACTTCTGTGTATAAGTCAGCACTTGATCTGACAGACGATGTCCTGAAGCTGAGGTGAGAGCCGGGGCCGGGCGTGGAGCGGTTGGGGTGGCGAAACGCCCGGCTTCGGCGTTTGGAGGGAC
>NZ_JBKQWU010000193.1:0-883 GCF_047275745.1 Amaricoccus sp. W119
CTCGCGGCCCAGGCCGAGGCGACGCTCCAGCAGGATCCGTTCACCGGGCATCTCTTCGTGTTCCGCGGACGGCGCGGCGATCTGGTGAAGGTGATCTGGTGGGACGGCCAGGGCGCCTGCCTGTTCATGAAGCGGCTGGAGCGGGGCAAGTTCGTCTGGCCTTCGGCGAAGGAGGGCAAGGTGTCGCTGACGCCGGCGCAACTGGCGATGCTGCTCGAACCCCTGGTCGCCGCCGTCGGACGGCATGTGCTGGCGGCCGACGCGATCTTCGCGGATGGTGAGCCATTGTCGCGCCATTGGTCCGAGAGACAATGGCGAACCCCGTCCGGATGCTCGCACCTGGCACGGGCAAAACCCAGACCGCGAGGCTTTGGGTTTACGCGCGCGATGAGCGGCGAGCCATTGTCCGCCATTGGTCCGAGGACAATGGCGAGCGGAGCGGCACCGCGCCGCCGGCCGCGTGGTATCGCTTCTCGGGCGACCGGAAGGGTCAGCACCCGAAGGATCATCTCGCCCGCTTCCGCGGATGGATGCATGCCGACGGCTATGCCGGGTTCGAGGAGCTCCATCGGTCCGGCGCCATCCGCGAAGTCGCCTGCATGGCCCATGTCCGGCGCAAGTTCGTAGACATCCATCGGTCGCAGGGCCCGCCGATCGCCGAGGAGGCCATCCGGCGCATCGCCCAGCTCTATGCCGTCGAGAAGGAGGCGCGCGGCTCTCCGCCCGAGCGCCGCGTGGAGTTCCGCGAGGCCGGCGTCGCCCCGGTGTTCGACGATCTCGAAGCCTGGCTCGCCCAGCAGTTGCTCCGCGTCTCTGGCAATCGCCGCTCGCCGCCGCGATCCGCTACGCTCTGGCGCGGATGGGCCCAATGCGCCCCGACCTA
>NZ_JBKQWU010000194.1:0-882 GCF_047275745.1 Amaricoccus sp. W119
GTTCGGACGGTTCCGGGCTACGCCCTCCACCACCCGAACCACCCATCGAAATCCGCATCACCCCGGTCCCCCATTCCTCGCCGATCCCGGTCCCCGGTCCCGCGCCGATTGACAGTTTCGAGCCTTGAATCAGCCACACAGCAAAACGCCAAGCAGATTTATGGGTTTGCCGCCTAGGCAGTCCGACCTTAAGAGGGCAATCAGCACGGCATACTACGCGTTGTTCCATACGCTCTGCCGGAACTGCGCTGATTGCTTTATTGGCGGGCAGAGCGCGTCTCGGAGCAGCAAGGCTTGGCTCCAAGCGTATCGCGCCTTAGAGCATAAATACAGCGCATCAAAATGCAAGAAGCATGAGGTTATGGCTAAATTTCCAAAAGAAATATAGGACTTTGCTAACATGTTCGTATCAGCACATGTTAAACGAACATTAGCTGATTATGGATCCAACATCCAAGTTCACACGCTCTGAAGTTCTTACCGAGATTGACGCGGCTGAGGTAGCCATCAATGGCTTCAACGCCACCCCGCTCAAAGATCGACGCGCATTTGCGGCGTGGGTAATGATCAAGGACCGATAGAGGCTTTCCCACTATGCGGGCCCTCTTGCCCCGCCGGCCACATGCTCCACCCGAAGATCCACCGGCCCCGCCCATCCCGCGCCACATATCCGGTCGCCTCCAAGCGCCGCAGCACGTTGTACACGCCGTCATAGGCCACATCCGCCGCCATCGCGCCATGGCGCTGCCGAACACGCTAGGCGATCTCACGACACGGTAGTGGGCTTTCCCTGCGAAGCTCGGCGAGCACCATCGCCTGTAGCTTGCCGCGCTTGAAGCGGCGATCCGTGCGACGCGGCACCAACTCGTTTGTCGACATCCC
>NZ_JBKQWU010000195.1:0-877 GCF_047275745.1 Amaricoccus sp. W119
GATGGCGCGGAGCGGACGGGCGCCGCGCCATCGAGGCGCTCACCGCGCGCAGGCGGCGTCGGTCCCGGCGCAGTGGAGCTGCCAGGCCAGCTGGGCCACCCGGTCGACCGTCAGTTCGGTCTGGCACTGGCCGATCACCATGGCCTGGATGCTGCCGCCCGCGCTCGCGCCGCCGACGAAGGCGCAGTGCTTGTCACGGAAGGCGATCCAGGCACGCTCCGCGTCGCGCAGGCCCGTCTGGCCGGTCTTGCCGAGCCCGTGCATGAGGCGCTTGTAGACGCTGTTGAGCGTCGCGTCGGCGCGCTGAAAATCGTCACCGATGCATTCCGCGATCTTCGCGCGCTTGGTCAGTGCCGCGCAGTCGGCGGACATCGCCACGCCGCCGGGCACCACCACCAGGGCGAGGACAAGGCCCAGGACCCTGAGGCCGCCNGTGCCGCGCAGTCGGCGGACATCGCCACGCCGCCGGGCACCACCACCAGGGCGAGGACAAGGCCCAGGACCCTGAGGCCGCCCATCTCAATAGCCCTCGGGCGCGTAGGAGCAGTCGGGGTGCTGGGCACCATCCGAGCAGGTGGGCCAGCTCTCGACATCGGGGTTGTCGACCATGCTCCCGGCGCCATGCGGTCCGTCATAGGCTTTCGATTTCGGTTCATCACAGGCGGACAGGAATGTGAGCGCGCCGATCAGCATGAGAACTTTTCGCAACAACATTTCGGACTCCTTTCTCGGTCGGGCAATGTTCATCGATTACACCCGCGCCACCGGCATTCGGGCGCGACGAAGGCGCGCCCACGCCAATCGGTGATCGAAGTCTGCAAGAATGCGCGAATCCTGACGGAGGTTTTATCGCGCGCGCAGGCTGGTGAGCCCGAAG
>NZ_JBKQWU010000196.1:0-871 GCF_047275745.1 Amaricoccus sp. W119
ATCGTGGTTCTCGCGGGCGTGACGACGACGGTGAAGGTGGCGCATGTCCGGCTGTGCCATAGCCGGATGTTCTTCGTGCACGCCTATCCGCGCGAGAGCCAGGAGATGGTATTCGACGCCCATGCCCGCGCCTTCGCGTTCTTCGGCGGCGCCTGTACGCGCGGGATCTATGATAACATGACGACCGCGGTGGACGCGGTGTTCCTGGGCAAGGAACGCAAGTTCAACCGCCGCTTCCTCCAGCTCTGCAACCACTATCTCGTCGAGCCGGTCGCCTGTACCCCGGCGGCGGGCTGGGAAAAGGGGCAGGTCGAGAACCAGGTCGGCGTGGTCCGCGAGCGGTTCTTCACGCCCCGCCTCCGCTTCGCCAGCTACGAGGAATTGAACGCCTGGCTGCTCGACCGCTGCCTGGAGCATGCCCGCGCCCACCGGCATCCCGAGCTTCGGGATCGCACCGTCGCCGACGTGTTCGAGGAGGAGAAGCCCGCGCTGATGCGCTTGCCGGCGGCTCCGTTCGACGGCTTCCACGCCGTTCCCGCCTCGGTCTCGAAGACGCTGCTCGTGCGGTTTGATTACAACAAGTATTCGGTGGCCGCGCGCGCTCTCGGGCGGCCGGTCGAGGTCCAGGCCTATGCCGACCGCGTCGTCATCCGTCAGGGTGACGATATCGTCGCTGAGCATGTTCGGCGGTTCGGCCGCGAGCAGACCGTCTATGATCCTTGGCACTATGTGCCTGTACTGGCGAAGAAACCCGGTGCGCTGAGGAATGGAGCGCCATTCAAGCAGCTCGCGCTCCCGCCCTCGCTGGAACGGTTGCGCGGCCGCCTGCGCGGCAGTGACGACGGCGACCGCCAGATGGTGAAGATTCTGA
>NZ_JBKQWU010000197.1:0-866 GCF_047275745.1 Amaricoccus sp. W119
GGCGCGCGTGACGACGTTGCGCGCCCGAAGGAGATCCACAGGAGTCGCCCGGCCGCTGGACGGAAGTCTGAAGCGCATACTTCTATCCTGAACATCCCCTCCGGACCGGTCGGTTCGTGAGGTCACAGGCGTGCCGTAGTCTCCAATGCCGGCGGTATTGAAGATACAATCAAGTAAAAACACACGTATTTGGGGATTGCCGGGCGGGCGCGTGGAAATGAATCCCACACGGGTCGCGGTTCATAGAGGTGGGGGACGGCCCGCTCGCGCAGTCGGCGAACGGTCTCCCGTCGCAACCGAAACCGTCATCGCGGACCGTCGCCCATGTTCAATCCCCGTGTCCTGCGGCTCGGAACCGCGTGTGTCCTGCTCGCCGCCGTCGGCGCCATTCTGGCCCCGCGCCTGACGAGCTACATTTCCACCTCGGCGGTGGTGAACGCGCCGATGATCACCGTGCGAAGCCCGTTCAACGGCCGGATCGNCCGCCGTCGGCGCCATTCTGGCCCCGCGCCTGACGAGCTACATTTCCACCTCGGCGGTGGTGAACGCGCCGATGATCACCGTGCGAAGCCCGTTCAACGGCCGGATCGCAGAGGCGCCGGGCATGGGCGCGGTCATCCGGGCCGGCCAGCCGATCGTATCGATCGAGCCTTCCGTCGAGCAGCGTCAGAAGCTGATCGACCTCGTCGCGGAGCGCGATGCGCGCGACATGGCCATCGGGGCGCTTCGGGCGCAGATCGCCCGGCTCGACGGTCTGCTCGCGACCGAGCGGCGGCGGATCGGAGCGCGCGGGGCGCTCGCGTTGCGCCGGCAGGATGCGCGGATCGCCGATGCGAAAGCCGCGCTCGCCCAGGCGGAGGCCAGCG
>NZ_JBKQWU010000198.1:0-857 GCF_047275745.1 Amaricoccus sp. W119
ACCAGACCCCGGCAACCGCGCGCCGGACGCTTGAGCTGGCTGAGGGCTCCGCGCCCGGCGCGCTTGTGAAATCCGGCGAAGACCAATACCGAAATCCAACCTGCGGACTCGCGTCGTGAGCGAGGGACCACCGGGGGGCAGGTCAGCGTCATTCGCGAAGGGCACGTCCCCGTAGTCCACGCAGTTCTTGTCAGCGTCCTTCAGCACGATCCCTTCAGCACCCGGATGCCTTCCGATCGAGACTATCGAGATCCCGCCGCCTTCAAGGTAGTCGATCAATGCGCGGGATGCCCGAACGCGTGCAACCTCCCCCTTGCCCCTGGCCCCGAGAAGAACCCTCGTCGCTCCAGGATAATGTATCCCGCGCCGAGCAGTGCCTTGAACGCCGAGCGAAAGGGCCTGGGCGACATGAAGTCTGGATGGTAGCGGGATCGCGCCATCGCCTGCAAACGCGATTGCCCCGTGGCGACACCTACCGTCATCTCTGGGTCGCCCAAGCACGCGCAATAGAGGTCGAGCACGATTGCCGAAACGCTGGCGGCGAAAGCTGCCTGGGCCGCGACGGGCCGTCTTCGCGAGCGAGTTTCCGATGCGGCCAAGGTCCCCACGAGCGAGTCTAAGCAGGCTTGAGCGTTCGCAACTCGCAAGCAGCGGTGAGGGTCGAAAGGACGGGAATGCACCTTAGGCCTCCGTTATGCGCGGTGACATGACCCGATGATTCACGGCAATCTGTTCCGTTTTCCTGTCAACGGCGGAGCAAAACCAGGCCGTTGGGCGGCGCAAAAGTAGGCCACTTGGCGCCGCAAGCGGGGAACGGCGGGAGGGCGTAGCCCGACTAGAGTTTCCCGCTTGCGGCG
>NZ_JBKQWU010000199.1:0-845 GCF_047275745.1 Amaricoccus sp. W119
CGCGGCCCCGATCGCGAGGGAAAAAATGATCGCCGCCCGATCGGAGGCTGACAGGCGGAACATGACCGACATCCGGACACCAGATGTCAGATCAAGTCTAAACTTATACAGCTCATTGCCGCGCAAAAGCTCCTGCGCCAAGGGGGCCGTCCACACATGATCCTTGACGGTGGAAGTCGGACGGAGGCAGCCCGGATCGGCGGGGTCGGACCGCGGATCGTGCAGGACTGGGTCCTGCGAGGGAGGGGAGCGCCAAGCCGATCATCCGGCGCGTGGTCGCGACCATCTTTTCCATTCGAGCACGGTTCCTTGTGCGGGGGCTGCGAGAGAGACCGGCTCGACGACATCGTCTCGAGCGCGGGGGGCGAAGGTGCAGCGAACGCGCGGGCGGCGACCGGTCGCGATCGGCTCGCCGGCCTCGACGCCGAGGAGCGCTGCGGTCTCCGGCATCAGCTGACCGAGCCCGCGCGCGCCTTTCGGCGACACGGCGGCCGGATTGAACCGCGACTCCTGGCAGATCAGCGCGACGAAGAGCCGAACGAATCCGCTTCGTCGAGGCCGGCGCCGGCGACTGCGGGATCGGCCGCGTAGACCTCGGCGACACCCTCGGCCATTGGCATCGTAGATGGCCCGTGTGACGTTCCGGGTGAACTGAGAAACCGGAGTACCCGCACCTCCACCGAAAATATTCTCATCATAATTAACATTATCTGAACATCATCACGACTGCGGTACGCGCTATTCTGAACTGCGACTTTTGAGATCTGGCAGGATGTTGGAAAGCGAAAGGACATCCTGAATGAAGACGCGCTTCAGCCATCTCACGCTCTCGGATCGTCGCCAGA
>NZ_JBKQWU010000200.1:0-826 GCF_047275745.1 Amaricoccus sp. W119
ACGCACCGATTGCTTCCGCACGAAATACGCCCGCCTGATCCGCCCAACCGTTTCCACCGTCGTCATCCTCCGCCTCTTCGCCAGCTCCGATCGCAGGCGAGCACAGATGACCCGGCGGGTGGTCCCCGACTAGGCGCCGATCACAGGGGCAGGTGGGCACCAATTGCACGCCGAAACACACTACACCTTCCTGCAATCCCGCCGCCTCAAGGCCGCGGGACGGGAAAAAAAGAGTCTCCGGACCGCCCCCGCGACCAACCATGCCAGCCGTCAGGCAAGCCATCCTCGACGCCTTCGCGAGACCACCAGCACGCTGCCCTCATTGTGAAAGGCTCATCGCACAACGTCACGAAGAAAATCTGCCAAAGTAGTGCTAGGCTCAGATAGATGAGAAAGCGGGGGTTACAGCAGCGCCGGGAAAGAGTGGACCATGCCTCCTCGCCGGCGGGCCATCGCCAAGGCCCAGATCGCCGTCATCTTCGGCGAGCGCCTCACCAGGGCCACGGCCTGATGTTCACCGCCCGCCTGCGCACGGAAGTCCTGACAGTCCCGCACCGCGCGCTCGAGCTCTGGCCCGGAACGCCTCGATGTCGACCAGCGTGTCGAGCCGCCCGTCGACATCGAACAGTCCCACCTGCCGCCCCATGAACCGCCCCCCCCCGGTTCATCCCGGCTCAGTCAATCATCGATCCGTCAGAAGCGCACCGGGATGACACCCTGAAGGACCTCTCGCTTTGACGAGCCTTGGGTGATTCCGTGGCTTTGGCGGCGACGGGGGTATGGGATGTCGGAACAGCGCGGGTTCTTCGATCTGGACGAGCGGTAC
>NZ_JBKQWU010000201.1:0-818 GCF_047275745.1 Amaricoccus sp. W119
ATCCCCAAGCCTGGCTCGCCGACACGCTGGCACGGATCCCGGACTACAAGATCACCAGGGTCGACGACTTGCTCCCATGGCGCTGGACCCGATAGCGGTGAGGCCGGACGCTTACCTTGCAACTACGATCGCGAGAAAGATCGAGATGTTCCAGGCATTCGAGCGCCGTGTTCTGGTCCCGATCCGAAAATACGTCCTGCCCATGATCCGGCTGGACAAGGAGACGACGAAGGAGGCGGTCTGCCTCGTCTTCGAGAAGGTCAACATGGGCGGTGAGAAGCTCGACGCGTTCGAGCTCGTGACCGCCATGTTCGCGGCGACTGGATTGCTGAACCTGCGCGAAGACTGGTACGGCGGCGGCAAGGACACAGGGCGCGAAAAGCGCCTGCACAAGATCGACGTGCTCCGCGGCATCGACCGGTCCGATTTTCTCCGCGCGGTCTCGCTCGCCCATACCTACGAGACGCGGCAGAAGGCCATCCAGGCCGGCCGCACCGGCAAGGACGTCCCGCCGGTTTCCTGCGCGCACGCGGCTTTGCTGAACGTTCCGGCGGAAGCCTACGTCGCCTGGCGGGAGCGGGTCTCGTCGGGCTTCGAGAGCGCGGCGCGGTTTCTGCATGGCCGCGGGCTCTACTGGTGGAAGGACGTGCCTTATCCTTCGCGGATCACCGCGCGCGCCGCGCTCTATGCCCTGCGCGACACCTGGACACCCTGAAGAACGGGGCTTGAGAGCATCATTTGGGCGCCGAGGCGCTGTCTTGGGCGTTCAGGTACGCATATGATGACCGTTTCCGCGCTTTCACCGGGCGCTCCGGGGA
>NZ_JBKQWU010000202.1:0-814 GCF_047275745.1 Amaricoccus sp. W119
CTCGACCCAGAGAAAGGCGCCGAAGGGGCGGGCCGATGACGCGGCGCTCACCGCCGATATCGTCGCACTCGCCACCCAGTACGGCCGCTATGGCTATCGCCGGATCGCCGCGATGCTCCGGGCGGCCGGCTGGGCGGTGAACGTCAAGCGGGTCGAGCGCATTTGGCGCCTGGAGGGGCTCAAGGTGCCGGGAAAGCAACCGAAAAAGGGGCGGCTTTGGTTAAACGACGGTTCTTGCCTCCGGCTCCGACCCGAGCGGCCCAACCATGTATGGTCCTACGACTTCGTCGAGGACCGGACCCACGACGGCAGGAAGTTCCGCATGCTCAACGTCATCGACGAGTTCACCCGGGAGTGCCTGGCGATCCGCATCGACCGGAAGCTGAAGTCCACGGATGTCATCGACGTCCTGTCGGATCTCTTCATTGTGCGCGGCGTGCCGGGCCATGTACGTTCTGACAACGGGCCCGAGTTCATCGCCAAGACCGTGCGGGAGTGGATCGTCGCCGTGGGAGCCAGGACCGCCTTCATCGAGCCCGGCAGCCCCTGGGAGAACGGCTACTGCGAGAGCTTCAACTCGAAGCTCCGCGACGAGCTGCTAAACGGGGAGTTGTTCTACAGTCTCGCCGAGGCGCGGATCGTCATCGAAAGCTGGCGCCAGCATTACAATACCCTGCGCCCGCACTCGAGCCTCGGCTACAAGCCGCCCGCGCCGGCCGCCGTGCTCTGGCCGGAGACGCCGACCACTTCAACCATGGCCGCGAAGCCGACCATGCATTAGATCTGAACCGGGCCACCCAATGGGGGCAGGCCA
>NZ_JBKQWU010000203.1:0-808 GCF_047275745.1 Amaricoccus sp. W119
CCCCTCAGCAGTTCGTCCAATATCGCGTCGTCGATCTTCTTCGCCATGGTCCACGCTGTCCTTTCCTCTCAGCATGGACCGGCAGATCCGTACACAGAAGGCCGGACACTCTCGGTGGCTGCCGATGACGCACCCGCGATGGAAAGAGGTCTCCGCCGATGATCGATCGCCGCCAGACCATCGCGTTCGCGCTCGCCGCGACTGTGGCGCACCCGGTTTGGGCCGAGGCGCGACCCGTGATCCGCGACCTTTCGTTCGACGCCTCCGACGCGGCTCTAGCCGAGCCAGGTGGCCGTCTGACCGCGACTCGCTGGCCCGGAGCCGTCGCGCGGATCGACTGGGAGCAGGGGCCACCACTCGAAGCGATGCGGGAGATCGTGCCCGCTTGGCGCGACGACTACGATTGGCGAGCGACGCAGGCGCGGCGGAACGACTGACCTCTTCGGCGCCGAACTCCGCGCGTTCGGCGCCGCGGCACACGACTTGTGAGGACCCTTATGCTGAACCGGACCGAGCCAGAGAAGATCGTCCGCGCCGCGTACACGGCCTACCTCGCGCATGACCGAGCCGCGCTCGAGGCGTTGTTCGCCCCGAACTACCGCTTCACGAGTCCACTCGACAATGGAATCGACCGCGCGACCTATTTCGAGCGCTGCTGGCCGTCGAACGGCGATTTCGTGGCGTTCGAGGCGGTCGTGTCAACGGCGGAGCAAAACCAGGCCGTTGGGCGGCGCAAAAGTAGGCCACTTGGCGCCGCAAGCGGGGAACGGCGGGAGGGCGTAGCCCGACTAGAGTTTCCCGCTTGCGG
>NZ_JBKQWU010000204.1:0-807 GCF_047275745.1 Amaricoccus sp. W119
CCCCTGTCCCTCCTGCGTTCAATGCAGAAGGGAAATAGGTGGCCGGATTTTACTCCGCCCGCGGCCGGACTATCCCGCCGCTACCGTGGCCGGTTTTTGCACCGCCGCTCTCATCCATGCCAACATCAGCCGATAGCCTTGGCGGGTGGTCGCGAAGCAGCGCGTCGCGAGGACATGATCGCCGTCATCGACAACCGCCGCGACATGCAGGTCCTTGTGGGTATCGACACCGCCGATGATATGGCGGGCTGTCTCGAGTTTTCCGTCCATGCTCTTCGCCTTCCCGGTTGACCGACGTCGAACGGCTCATCCACGGCCGATGCATGGACAGGACAGTCAGGAGACCGGTGAGGTCAGGCCCTTCTCGGGTCACAGGCAATGGCCGAGGCGAAGCCTCACCGCACGGCGTTCCCAGGCGGCCGACAGGTCCAAGGAAAGACACGCTGGTCGGTCGGAGTTCGGGTCAGGCCACACCGGGCCGCTTTGCGGCGCCAGTCTACCAAGCGGCCGATCGCTGTTTGAGGCAAACCGCCCAGGAACTGACGACCATCTTTTGACTGTCCGAATTGAAGATCTCGGGCCTGCCGTGGCGGTCGAGCGCCTCTTCGAGCGCCTCGACGCAGAAGTCAGCGGAGAGCGTGATCGACAGCCGCCAGGCCAGGACCTTACGGCTGAACCAGTCGACCACGGCGGCCAAGTAGCAGAACCCGGTCCGGATCGCGACGTAGGTTCTTTAATTGATCTCCCGCGCTCGGTCAGTTTGTCGTTCCTGCCGGCCGCCTGCAAGGTTCTTTCCGAAGTCGTCCG
>NZ_JBKQWU010000205.1:0-802 GCF_047275745.1 Amaricoccus sp. W119
TGGCTGCCGCGCGGCGCCGACCTCGACACGATCAGCGAAGACCACATCCAGGAGATCGCAATGACCATCAACCTCACCCCGCGCAAATGCCTCGGCTACACATCCCCGGTCGAGGTTTGCGCCCAAGGACGGTGGGGGATTCGAGCTTCAGAAGAAGCTGTTCGCCCAGTTGTGCGTAGAAGCCGCTGAGCGCCCCGACATCACCCATGTGCTGCTCATAGACGAAATCAGCAGGTGCGATGTTGCGCGGGTGTTCGGCGAAGCCCTGACCTACATCGAGACCGACAAACGCGGTCAAGAGTTCACGCTCGCCTCTGGGAGTGCGTTGAGTGTCCCCGCGAACCTCGTCATCCTCGCTACGATGAACCCGTGGGATAAGGGCGTGGACGAGCTCGACGTGGCGCTCGAGCGCAGGTTTGCGCAGATCAACATGCCGCCTAGCCCGGCGGCGCTGCGCACCATCCTCCACGAGAAGAAGGTTGACCCAGCACTCATCGACCGACTGGTAGAGTTCTTCGAAGCGGTCCAAAAGCAACGTGATGAGATGGTGCACATCGGACACGCCTACCTCGCCAACTGCGTGGATGAAGCAAGCACGCGTCGCGCATGGGAGTATCGCTTGCTCCCCTTCTTCAAGAAGGCTTGCCGACTGGACGACGATATGCTCACTGACCTGCCCCCCGGAAGCTCCCTCGCTCTGATGTAGGGTCTGCTCGACCTCGAAGGAGCAGACGAATGAGAAAGAGCCGATTTTCCGAGACGCAGATCATTTCGATGATCAAGGAGCAGGAAGCCGGGATGC
>NZ_JBKQWU010000206.1:0-784 GCF_047275745.1 Amaricoccus sp. W119
TGGTCTTGCCCCCATTTCACCGGACACTCAGGCGGTTGCGGTTTCAGCTGCGATGAACTCGCGGGGCGAGCGCATTTTCAGCCCTGAGTGCGGGTGGTTTTCGTTGTAGTCCTCGATCCAGCCTCCGATCAATCCGAGAACGGTCTGTGCGTCTGGCAACGGTGTCACCTGGACGTAGTCGCGTTTCAGGGTCTTCACGAAAGCCTCCGAGATACCGTTGCTCTGCGGGCTTTGAATCGGCGTGAAGCAGGGCTTCAGACCCAACTGGCGGGCGAAGATCCGCGTGTCCTTGGCGATGTAAGGCGATCCGTTGTCGGACAGCATCTCGATCACTGACGGCGCGCGGTGACCGTCAAAGCGGCGTTCCACGGCCTCGAGCATGATGTCACGGATGTCGGAACCGCTGATCCCGCCGTTCACGACCGCCCGCCAGGCTATGATCTCGCGGTCGTGGGCATCGATGATGAATGCACCACGCACGATGTCGCCGTTCCAGCAGGTGAACTCGAACCCGTCGGAACACCAACGCAGGTTGGAGCGCATGACGATCACCTTGCCGTCGTGAACATGCTCGGGGCGCTCGGAGTATTTCCGCGCCAGCAGAAGGTTGTGGGCCTGCATGATCCGGTAGACCCGCTTGTGATTGACTGGCGTCAGGCCCTCCGCGCGAAGCTTGCGGTTCAGGATCGCCGTGATCCGACGGTAGCCGTAGGTCGGGCGCGCCGCCACCAGCGTGGTGATCAACGGCACCAACGCCGCGTCTTGCGCTTTATGATAGCGCCGC
>NZ_JBKQWU010000207.1:0-768 GCF_047275745.1 Amaricoccus sp. W119
CGACGTCGGAAGCGTGGAGGATCTCGATCTCGGGTCTGAACTTAAGGTCGGCCATAAGGTCGCCTCTAAACCGAAAGGCACCCCAGCGTCAGACGGCCCTCCCCGGAGCCGTACGTTGAAGCGACACTTGGACACCCTGAAGAACGGGGCTTGAGAGCATCATTTGGGCGCCGAGGCGCTGTCTTGGGCGTTCAGGTACGCATATGATGACCGTTTCCGCGCTTTCACCGGGCGCTCCGGGGACCGGGGTCGCCGTTTCCCGGCTTTCGTGCTTCACGCGGCCGCTTCGCTCCGCTCCAGGAAGACGAGCCGCTTCATGTCGAAGGCGATGTTGGCCAGGCCGATCTTCACCTTGGCGCGGGCGATGCCGATGGTCCTCACGCACAGTCCCATGCGCCCCTTTTGCTCGGCGAAGGGATGTTCGACGGCGGAACGGATCTTCGAGCGGGCGGCATTGGCGCGCTGACGGTTCGCGGTGAGCGCCTTGCCCGGCGCGCGGCGGAAGTGGATCTTCGAAACCAGCCCGGCTCCCGCGATCCGCTTCTCGTGTTTCTGCGAGCGATAGGCGGTATCCGCCCAGACCGCCGAGGCCGTGTTCGCCTTGTCGAGCAGCCCTGCGAGTGTGTTTCGGCGTGCAATTGGTGCCCACCTGACCCTGTGATCGGCGCCTAATCGGGGACCACCCACCGGGTCATCTGTGCTCGCCTGCGATCGGAGCTGGCGAAGAGGCGGAGGATGACGACGGTGGAAACTGTTGGGCGGATCAGG
>NZ_JBKQWU010000208.1:0-749 GCF_047275745.1 Amaricoccus sp. W119
AGCAGTTTCGAGGCATCGCCACACGCTACGACAAGGACCCGGAGAACTTCCTCGCCGCCGTCAAGCTCACAGCCGCGAGGATCTGGTGTCAGAGTTTATGAGTCGACGCCCTAGTTGTTTGATCCCGGGATTTGATGGTGCAATCTTTTCCAGCGAATGGAAGGAAGGGCTATGGGCCAAGTTCACCACGGCTGCGCCACTACGACAGCGGCGGTCGGTCGAGCGATACAGCATGGTCAAGAGAGCCTGAGGACGCTCGCCAAGCGCTACGGCATCAATCAGAAGACGGTGGCGAAGTGGAAGAAGAGGACCTCGGTCGCCGATCTGCCGACCGGGCCAAGCGAACCGAAGTCGACGGTCCTGTCGGGCGAGGACGAGGCGATCATCATCGCCTTTCGTCGGCATACGCGACTGCCGCTCGACGACTGTCTCTATAGCTTGCAGGCGACGATCCCGCATCTGACGCGATCTTCCTTGCATCGCTGCCTTCAGCGCCACGGCGTCTCTCGCTTGCCAGATGTCGAGGGCGACCAGCCTGCCCGGAAGAAGTTCAAATCCTATCCGATCGGCTTCTTCCATATCGACATCGCCGAGGTGCGGACGGCGGAAGGCAAGCTGTATCTGTACGTTGGCATCTGTCAACGGCGGAGCAAAACCAGGCCGTTGGGCGGCGCAAAAGTAGGCCACTTGGCGCCGCAAGCGGGGAACGGCGGGAGGGCGTAGCCCGACTAGAGTTTCCCGCTTGCGGC
>NZ_JBKQWU010000209.1:0-724 GCF_047275745.1 Amaricoccus sp. W119
GACTGTGCCGCCCTTCGCCAGCAACGGCACGGTGGTATCGTCGCCGTGCAGTCTTTCCGCTGCCAGAACATGCGCGCGGATCAGTTCGTGGACGGGCTTCAGCGCCACCGCGCAGAGCTATGGTTGAATCTGGGTGACGGCGCACGATCAGGCGGCGCGGCTTTCGGCATCGATCGTGGCGACGCCGTCGGTGAATTTGACACCTTCGATGACGCGGGACAACTGGTTCCGGCCGTTCAGCTTGCGCCAGGTCTTCGAAGCCGCGCGGACCAGAGTGAACACCATGAGCCGGGCGGTCTTTTGCGAGAGCGCGCCCTTGGTCCGGACGGTGCGATGCCGGACGGTCGCGAACACGCTCTCGATCGGGTTCGAGGTTCGCAGATGCTCCCACTGCTCGGCGGGGAAGTCATAGAAAGCGAGCAGCGCCTCGGTGTCCTTGGTCAGACAGGCGACGCCGCGCGGGTATTTGGCGCCGTATTTTTCCTTGAAGGTCTCCATCGCCGCGAGCGCCGCCGCCCGGGTCTCGGCGTGGGAGATCTCGCGCAGGTCCGCGGTGACAGCGGGCCGCATGGATTTCGGGAAGTGGTTGAGCACGTTCGAGGCCTTGTGTGTCAATCGGCGCGGGACCGGGGACCGGGATCGGCGTGGAATCGGGGACCCGGGTGATGCGGATTTCGATGGGGTGGTTCGGGTGGTGGAGGGCGTAGCCCGGAACCGCCCGAAC
>NZ_JBKQWU010000210.1:0-711 GCF_047275745.1 Amaricoccus sp. W119
CCGACGGCCGCCATCAGTGATGATCTCTATCTCAGACATAAGCACGTGCTCAGGCATATGCCTAAGCCTCCATGGCTGTGCTCAAGTGTCCGGTCGAAACGGGGGCCAATTCACCCAGCTAAACGAGGCACGGAGCGTGTCCGAAACGTGGATTCTGACTTCCCGAGCTTACGGTGGGCGCCCTATCACCTTCGACTGGTTTGTTTTGGCGTTGTCTTGGCTCTATGCAGTCAATGCCATCGACTATGATAGCTGGGGCCTGATTACGCGGAGTGCGCAACCGTGATACTTTCGGTTACTAGCTCATTGCCGAAGTTCAAGATTCTGAAGTTTCACAGCGGTTTGAACATCCTACTGGCCGACACCACGGATGCCGCAGCCCCCGGCAACGCGCGCAACAGCGCCGGAAAGACCAGCTTTGTGTTCAGATCGTAGATTTCCTCTTGGGAGCTTCAGCGGGCACTGACTCTCTGTTTCGCTCAGCGGAGTTGGTCGACGCTGAGTTCACCGGCGTTTTCCGGATCCGTGACCAGATGGTGACTGTAAGCCGATCGGGTGCAGAGCATGGGAAGCTTTTCCTTCTGGGAGAGAATGGCCGTACGGCTCCGGGGAGGGCCGTCTGACGCTGGGGTGCCTTTCGGTTTAGAGGCGACCTTATGGCCGACCTTAAGTTCAGACCCGAGATCGAGATCCTCCACGCTTCCGACGTCG
>NZ_JBKQWU010000211.1:0-699 GCF_047275745.1 Amaricoccus sp. W119
CCATCTTTTCGCCGGCATCCGCAAGCGTCAGGAACCAGTGCGCGTTGAGGCACTCCTGACGGAATTTGCCGTTGAACGCTTCGATGAACGCATTGTCGGTCGGCTTGCCAGGCCTGGAGAAGTCGAGCGTCACGCCCCGCTGATACGCCCAGAGGTCGAGATCGCGAGAGACGAACTCGGTGCCCTGGTCAACCCGGATCGTCTTCGGGTAGCCAATGCGAGCGCAGGTTTCTTCGAGGGTCCGAACCACATCCTCGCCGCGATAGCTGAAGCGCGGATCGATGACCGGTGAGAACCGCGACCAGGTATCAACGACGGTCAGGACCCGCGGCTTCCTGCCCGTCGCGAGTTGGTCGTGAACGAAATCCATGGCCCAGACCTGGTTCGCGGCGGACGGCGCGGCCCGGTCCTCGCGGAGCTTCGCCTTCACGCGGCGTTTGGGCCCTCGGCGTGGCCTTGAACCAATGGCGGCTCACGCCTCGATGTTGCGCAGCTGCAAGCCCAACTCCTTGTAAATGCGATGAACCTTCTTGTGGTTCACCTCCCAACCCTCACGGCGGAGTTGCACGTGCACCCGGCGGTAGCCGTAGCGCACGCGGGTTTCGCAGATCTCCTTGACGCGAGCTTCCAGCGCGACCTGCCCGAGCCGGCGCGAGCGGTATTGGCAGGTGGAGCGATTGACCAGCAGAGCCGCGCAGG
>NZ_JBKQWU010000212.1:0-688 GCF_047275745.1 Amaricoccus sp. W119
ATAGTCGCGCCGAGCGGTATCAGTCCAGGGCATCGGATCTCCGTCAGTCTTCGCAAACCGACGTGAATCACAACCCGCTGATATCGCTCAACTCATTTCGGGTCCGGCTCTCAGGGATCGAAGCTTGGTGAAGTGATGCTCATCACACGCCTGGAATGGCTGTCAGCGGGCCGATACAGACATCCGGACTTCGCGCTAATGCGCATCGCGAACAGCCCCCAAGGGTGGTCAACGTAGGTGGTAAGAATTTTCTCCGCTACCGATAATCACACAAGATCAATAGCATGGGGGGATTCTGGGGTAGTGGCGGAGAGGAAGGGATTCGAACCCTCGAGACGGTTCCCCGCCTACGCCCTTAGCAGGGGCGCGCCTTCGACCGCTCGGCCACCTCTCCACCGATCCGTATAGGCGGCGAGGTCAAAAAGCTCAAGGGCAATCCGGATGGGCGTCATGGAGCCATCGATCTCACCCCGAAGCGTGGCTACGGAACGCCCTCCGAAGCGTCCTGCGAAGTCCATGCACCGCGTCCAGCTCGGCGAGGCGCCGCAGCTTCTGGAGGTCGGTGGGAGCGGCAGCTGGACACCCGCAATAACCCTCCCCTTTGAAGGGCGGTCGTGATTCACTGGCTCCGTCGAGATCGGAGGGGTGAGATGGAGCAGCGTTCCCTGTTCGGGTTGTCGGAGCACCT
>NZ_JBKQWU010000213.1:0-686 GCF_047275745.1 Amaricoccus sp. W119
CCCAGGCGACGCCGACTGGGACGTCGGGGTCCCTGAGGTCTCCAGCCGCGAAACCGTCAACCAGGCCAGAGAAGCCCAGGTCAGAATCCGCGAAAAACAGCGCGTCGGCGTGTGACAGCCATGAAAGCGAAGCTTGGGATCGCGCCGATCGCGTGGTGGAACGACGACCTCGCGGAACTGAGCGATGACGTGTCGCTCGAGGAATGCCTGCGCCAGGCGCGCGAGGCGGGGTATACCGGCATGGAGACCGGGCGGCGCTTCCCGATGGACCCGGCGGAGCTCGGGGCGGTTCTCGACAAGTTCGGGATCTCGGTCTGCGGCGGCTGGTTCTCCGGCCTGCTGCTCGATGGCGAGATCGCCGCCGAGAAGGACCGGATCGCGGCGCAGATGGGGCTTTTCAAGGCGATGAACGCGCCCTGCATCGTCTATGGCGAGACCGCGCGCTCGATCCAGGGCGAAAAATCGGCGCCGCTATCGACCAAGCCGAAGCTTTCCGAGGACGAGATCAAGGTCTACGCCCGAAAGATGACCGAATTCGGCGAATGGTGCGCCGAGCAGGGCATGCCGCTGTCCTATCATCACCACATGGCGGCGGCGATCGAGACCGAGGCGGAGCTTGATCTCTTCATGAAGCATTCCGGCGAGGGCATTCCGCTGCTTTACGACGCGGGCCACATGGCCTTCGC
>NZ_JBKQWU010000214.1:0-657 GCF_047275745.1 Amaricoccus sp. W119
GAGAAATCCATCGCTTCCGCCGAGGCGTGGATATTCATCGCCCATATCCGCGTCCTGACCAGGCGCCTCGCAAGGTATTGGCACGGCGCGTAGAGTTTCGAGTCCGGCTCTGAGACATTCTAAGTACATATGTAGTATGTTATGTCGAGTAGAACTATCCACAACACAACTCAAGCGAATTATAGTCGTTATTGAGTACTTATCAAAAGCATATATGCCGCTTCTGTTTTTTCCTTCAGGCAGTATTTCTAATTACAAATAAGCGAAGAAGTTCAGCGTTAACGTCAGGACTTTTCAATACATTCATACAAAATTGCCCCCCTCCTCTCCACGGCCGATTTGAACTTCAATGCAGAGCCAGTACTGAATAAATCAGATTACAGGATCCTGTATACGCAATATCACGCTTAAGAGTTCCTTTACCTGTGAACTCATGCTGAGAGATAGATCGTAACTCTCTAGAATTCTATAGAATATATCTCGTATTCTTCTTCCAACTAGGGCGTCGACTCATAAACCCTGACACCAGACCCTCGCGGCTATGAGCTTGACGGCGGCGAGGAAGTTCTCCGGGTCCTTGTCGTAGCGTGTGGCGATGCCTCGAAACTGCTTGATCCGGTTGAAGAACCTCTCGACGAGATTGCGTTGACGGTAGAC
>NZ_JBKQWU010000215.1:0-644 GCF_047275745.1 Amaricoccus sp. W119
CCGGCACGCCGATCAACGAAGGACTGGTCCGGGATCTCGCCACGGGCGGTTTCCTTGCCAGCCAGCGCAACGTCGTCCTGGTCGGCGGGACGGGGTCCGGCAAGACGCATCTCAGTATCGCCATCGCCCGCAACTGCATCCGCGGTGGGGCGAGGGTTCGCTTTTACAACACGACCGATCTCGTGAATCTGCTCGAGCTGGAGACCCATCAAGGGCGGACCGGCAAGCTTGCCGAACACCTTTCCCGCCTCGATCTGCTGATCCTCGATGAACTCGGTTACCTGCCCTTTGCCCGTACCGGCGGCCAGCTCCTGTTCCATCTGATCAGTCGGCTCTACGAGCGCACCTCGGTCATCGTCACGACCAATCTTGCCTTCGGCGAATGGCCGGCCGTCCTCGGCGATGCCAAGATGACCACCGCGCTGCTCGACCGGCTGACCCACCACTGCGACATCATCGAAACCGGCAACGAGAGCTGGCGCTTCAAGCATCGCGGCTGAGCCCGGGTGGAAAAGGCGCTGATGGGGTGGTTCGGGCGGTTCCGGGCTACGCCCTCCACCACCCGAACCACCCCATCGAAATCCGCATCACCCGGGTCCCCGATTCCACGCCGATCCCGGTCCCCGGTCCCGCGCCGATTGACA
>NZ_JBKQWU010000216.1:0-626 GCF_047275745.1 Amaricoccus sp. W119
AGGTCAAGAGCCGCCAGGGCCAGGAACGCCGGGCCCTTCTCGCGGCACGGGAGGCCGTGATCGGAGCGCGCAGGAACGCTGAGAACACGATCCGCGGCCTGCTCGCCAGCTTCGGATTGCGGCCGCCGGCGCATCCGCGCACATACGAGGCGCGTGTCCGGACCGTTCTGGAGGGGCACGACGTGCTGGCCCGCATCATCCTGCCCCTCCTGGCCGTGCGCACGGAGGCGTTGCGCCAGGCCGCCGCGCTGACCAGGGAACCGGTTCGCCAGATGAAGGGATGCGACGCCTGCGTCCGCCTGATGACCATTCCCGGCGTGGGGACGGTCACGGCTTCGACCTTCGTGGCCACGATCGATGCGCCGCGCCGCTTCGCGAAATCCCGTTCGGTCGGCGCCTACGCGGGGCTGACCTCGAGGCGATACCAGTCGGGCGCCGTCGATTATGGCGGTCGCGTTTCCAAGCGCGGCGACCGGATGCCGCGCACGATGCTCTATGAGGCGGCGAATTCCCTGCTCTGCCGGGTGAAGCCGGGACGCGGACAGCGGCTGAGGGACTGGGCCATGGCCGTGAAGCGCCGCACCAGCCACAAGAAGGCCGTGGTCGCGCTCGCCAGGAAGCTCGCC
>NZ_JBKQWU010000217.1:0-621 GCF_047275745.1 Amaricoccus sp. W119
CTGGGAGAAATCCATCGCTTCGGCCGAGGCGTGGATATTCATCGCCCACATCCGCGTCCTGACCAGACGCCTCGCAAGGTATTGGCACGGCTCGTAGAGTTTCGAGTCAGACTCTTAGAATCGCAGGACCAATGCCGCGCCCCGCTTTACCTGCTCCGTCAAGACCAAGGCTAAGGCCATCGGACGATGATATTCCGTTTTGAGAACCGGAGCGGGGCGAATTTCTACCACGCGAAATTATTCGCGGTGGCGCGTTACCGCGATGCGATTATCCCCTGAAAGGACCCGTTCGTGTTGCGCCGCAGCACGACGAACGCGCCGCTCCGGTCACAGAAATAGGGAAGCGGGCGCGCGCCAATGCCCCGATCCTCCCCACTAACCTTTCCCATCTCCCTTTATTGGGACAGCGCAGGGAGCGAGGAATGCCCGCTGCAACCGCCGCGCGATCCGCTCCCAGCCGCGCCGGGCAACATAACAGTCATTACGCGGTATGTCTGGTCGGGCGCGGTACGCGCTATTCTGAACTGCGACTTTTGAGATCTGGCAGGATGTTGGAAAGCGAAAGGACATCCTGAATGAAGACGCGCTTCAGCCATCTCACGCTCTCGGATCGCCGCCAGA
>NZ_JBKQWU010000218.1:0-605 GCF_047275745.1 Amaricoccus sp. W119
CCTTCTGAGCGTCCGTGAACTTCGATGCCTTCATGCCATCGCCTCCTATCCCGGCCAGACAAACCGTACCCGAATTTTCCAGGAATGGACGGCCCAGTTCTCAGGGGGCAGAGCAAGCACGATGCCGATCTTCGCCGTCGCCCTCGCGAATGCCGACGGTCCTGACGAAGAGGCCCATGCGGCTCTTCTGCTCGGCGAAGGGATGCTCGACCTCGAAGGACCAGACGAATGAGAAAGAGCCGATTTTCCGAGACGCAGATCATTTCGATGATCAAGGAGCAGGAAGCCGGGATGCCGACGGCCGAGGTGCGCCGAAAGCACGGGCTGAGCCCGAACACGTTCTAAAAGTTCAAGTCGAAATACGGCGGCATGAACGCCTCGGACGCGGTAAGGCTGCGGACGTTGGAAGACGAGAACGCGAAGCTGAAGCGGCGATGGCGCGCATTCCGCGCTCGGCGATATTGTTATCGAGCTCGAGGATGCCGTGGGTTAGGTCGGGGCGCATTGGGCCCATCCGCGCCAGAGCGTAGCGGATCGCGGCGGCGAGCGGCGATTGCCAGAGACGCGGAGCAACTGCTGGGCGAGCCAGGCTTCGAGATCGTCGA
>NZ_JBKQWU010000219.1:0-554 GCF_047275745.1 Amaricoccus sp. W119
AGCGCAAGTTCGGCAGGCTCAAGGACCGGCGCCGCGTCGCCACTCGATACAACCGATGCGCCCACACATTCATGAGTGCCATCCGCATCGCAGCGACCGTCATCTTCTGGTTATGGGTCCCGACCCTAGTTAGGCGTGCTGGCGGTGGTTCTCCGCAATCGCTTGAGGTTGACAGCCTCACCCCAGCCATATACCAACGCCTCGGCTCTGGACTCGTAGCTCAGCTGGATAGAGTGTCGCCCTCCGAAGGCGAAGGTCGCGCGTTCGAATCGCGCCGAGTCCGCCATTTTCGACACGGAAGTTGCTCGCCCATCTTAATAGAATACTCAATAGATTCGATGCGGATGGCTTGAGATTGCTCTCCACCGAAGGTAGTGATGGTCCCCCGGTTTGGTGGACTAGGGATCTAGGCCAGTTGTCGCTCGGATTGTTCCGGGGTTCCAGCTGCCCCCAATGTTAGGCCGCCCGGCTCTGGAATTTCCGGGCTCTGTCACGCTGGCGGGCCGGACACGCCAGGGACGTTTTGGAGCGAGATCGGGGCGTTGTATCCGATC
>NZ_JBKQWU010000220.1:0-550 GCF_047275745.1 Amaricoccus sp. W119
CATCGCGGCGATCCGGCGATAGCCATAGCGGCCGTACTGGGTGGCGAGTGCGACGATATCGGCGGTGAGCGCCGCGTCATCGGCCCGCCCCTTCGGCGCCTTTCTCTGGGTCGAGCGATGCTGCCCCAGCACGCGGCACGCCAGCCTCTCGGACACGCTGAACTTCGTCCTGACGTGATCGATGCAGCGGCGGCGACGAGCGGGGCTCAGAAGTTTCCCGAGGCGGCCTCGCGCAGGATCAGCTTCTCGAGCGTCAGATCCGAGACCGCCTTGCGCAGCCGCTCGTTCTCTTTCTCAAGATCCTTCAGGCGCTTGACCTGGTCGCTCTTCAGCCCGCCGAACTCCTTGCGCCAGCGGTAGTAGGTGAATGGCGTCACGCCGATCGCACGGATCGCTTCCGCGACCGGCCGCCCCTGCGACAGCAACACGTCGACCTGCCTCAGCTTCGCGACAATCTCCTCGGGCTTGTGCTTTCTGCGCGGCATTCCTGGCATCCTCCAAAGGCTCAAAAGCCTACCTCAGGGAGGACCACTTTTCAGGGGGCAGACCA
>NZ_JBKQWU010000221.1:0-546 GCF_047275745.1 Amaricoccus sp. W119
CAGGACGACGTTGCGCTGGCTGGCAAGGAAACCGCCCGTGGCGAGATCCCGGACCAGTCCTTCGTTGATCGGCGTGCCGGTAAACTCGAAGGCGTCGATCTCGCGCGCCAGCGGCAGCTTGGACGCGGTCATCTGATACTTGATCGAGCGAGCATGCTTCTCGGCGATCTCGGCCGTGAGCAGATCACCGAGAACGTGTTGGATGGGATGCTGGCGCTTGAGGGCGTCGGCGACCACCTCATCATAGGCATGGCGCATGCCGACGAGCTTGAGTTCGGCCATCAGGCCGAGGATCTCGTGTCGCTCCATCATCACGCCGCCCTCCGGGCCGACAGCAGCTGGTCGTAGCGCGCCGCGTCGGCGGCGGGCTCGATGCTGAGCCTCAGATGCTCAGGCGTGGCGATACTGGGCTCGATCGGCGCCGATCGGGACCGGGCGAGAATGTTGAGCACGACATCGGCGCTGGTGACCCCCTGGGCCAGTGCCTCGGCGGCGGCCGCTTCGAGCGCCTCCAGGCCGTCGATCGTCGCCGCGGTCAGAATCTTC
>NZ_JBKQWU010000222.1:0-539 GCF_047275745.1 Amaricoccus sp. W119
TGAGCTGGCTGAGGGCTCCGCGCCCGGCGCGCTTGTGAAATCCGGCGAAGACCAATACCGAAATCCAACCTGCGGACTCGCGTCATGAGCGAGGGACCACCGGGGGGCAGGTCATCACCGCGATCAAAAAGCACTGGGAGAAGGTGCTGCCGCCCCCGGCACCTCCCGCCGCTGCTGCTCCTGCTTCTCCGCCGCTTGGTACCGCGTAGGTGTGCGCTGTGCTGGTCGCTGAAGGCGTCCTGCGTGGGCTGTCGCGCACAGGATCGCCACAAACTCGGCTCGCGGTAGTTGAGCACCAGACGATCAGCTGTCCCGCCGATCTTATAAAGAGTGATGGATCGCTCGACGTCTACCGTGACGTTCGCAAGCTCTTCGAGGCAACGTTTCAGGGAGATCAGCCGGCGATTCGAGTACGGGGCTGGGTGGTGTCAACGGCGGAGCAAAACCAGGCCGTTGGGCGGCGCAAAAGTAGGCCACTTGGCGCCGCAAGCGGGGAACGGCGGGAGGGCGTAGCCCGACTAGAGTTTCCCGCTTGCGGC
>NZ_JBKQWU010000223.1:0-536 GCF_047275745.1 Amaricoccus sp. W119
CGTCGTCACGCTTTGTCCGGATCCCCGGGGTCCGGCGTCGATTTTCCGCCCTTCAGGCGGACTCATCTCCTGGCCGCGCGGCGCTCATGGAAGATCAGGCGGTCGAAGTTGTAGGCCAGATTGGCGAGCGTCAGTTTCGCTTCGGCGCGGGCCAATCCGATCGTGCGGATGAAGAGCCCGAAGCGGGTCTTCTGATGCGCGAAGACATGCTCGATCCGGGCGCGGATGGAGGACTTCCGCGCGTTCGCCCTGGCCGTCGCCGCCGGCATCGGCCTTCCGGCTGGCTTGCGATGATGGACGCGACTGGTGAGCATCTTCGCAGCCAACCACTTCTCGTTCTTCCGGGACCGGTAGGCGCTGTCCGCCCAGACCTCGGACGACGTGTTCTGCGTCGTCACCAGATGCCGGAGCATGCGCCCGTCCGCCGCCGAGGCCGAGGTCACGGCGCTCTCCCGGATGAAGCCATATCGCCGGTCGATGGCGATGTGGGATTTGTATCCGAAGACCGGCATCGCGATCATCGGCAGGGGCGTGCC
>NZ_JBKQWU010000224.1:0-534 GCF_047275745.1 Amaricoccus sp. W119
CCACTCCTTCACCTCGTCGAGCACCGCGTCGGTCACGCGACTGATCAGGTCCGGGGAGACCTCCAGCCCATAAAGCTCTTCGAGATGCCCGCGGATGTCGCGCACGCTCATGCCGCGCGCGTACATCGCGATGATCTTCTCATCCAAGCCGTCGATCCGGGTCTGGCCCTTGCCGATCAGTCGGGGCTCGAAGCTCCCCTCCCGGTCGCGCGGAACCGCCAGTTCGAAGGCCCCGTCCTCGCTCTTCACCGTTTTCCGGCTCACACCGTTCCGACGGTTCGTCTGCACCGGTGGCGCCACCTCGCCGTGCTCGTAGCCCAAATGCTCGGTCAGCTCCGCGCCCAGCATCCGCTGCATCAGCGCCTTCCGCAGGTCCCTCATCAGGCCACCGTCGGCCATCAGATCCTCAGGCCGCTCGCAGCCCCTCAGCAGTTCGTCCAATATCGCGTCGTCGATCTTCTTCGCCATGGTCCACGCTGTCCTTTCCTCTCAGCATGGACCGGCAGATCCGTACACAGAAGGCCGGACACTCTC
>NZ_JBKQWU010000225.1:0-532 GCF_047275745.1 Amaricoccus sp. W119
TCAGTCCGCCGCCGCCCTTGTATCCGGCGCGGAGATCCCCGTCATAGCGCGCCGCCTCCCCCCAGCCGCGCTTCATGCCGCCATCGACCCGGAGACCCCGCTCCCGCGCGCCTTCGAGCACCCAGAGCAGCGCCTCGGACGAGAGCTTCACCTCCGGACAGCCACCGCCGACCGCGCCGTGCACACCGGGAAACCACTCCTGTTTGTACCGCGACAGGTCGAGGCCGGGCTCGCCCTCGATGTCGTCGAGCCGCCACAGCGTCGGTTCGAAATCCCAGCGCCGCTCGTCGATCGCGACCGCGTGGCGCGCGGCGTCGAGAAGCGGGCTCAGCTTGGTGTCGTGGAACCTGCGACGGCCCATTGGTGTTGCCCCTGTTTAACCGGACACCTCGGCGGGTTGATGGGCGCGTCTGAACTTGGAGTGCGTCCCCACGGGTGGACCATGTGATCCGCTGAATTTCCCCACGTCGGGCCTTCGGATATGGAGGTCCTATGACAAGACGACACCGCAGACATAGCGTCGCCCTGAAAC
>NZ_JBKQWU010000226.1:0-530 GCF_047275745.1 Amaricoccus sp. W119
ACATCTCTCCAGATCCCGTAGCCAAAACGGGACCTGGTGGGTCGAGGAGGAGTTGAACCTCCGACCTCACGCTTATCAGGCGTGCGCTCTAACCACCTGAGCTACCGACCCAATCCGAGGGTCAGTCAGACCCGTTGATGGTGGAGCCTATCGGGATCGAACCGATGACCCTCTGCTTGCAAAGCAGATGCTCTCCCAGCTGAGCTAAGGCCCCGAACCGGCTTCTTCGTCGAAGCCTTCGCGCTGGACCCGCGTTCGGCCCGAGGCCGATCGACGGCACCAATCTTGTTGGTGGAGCCTATCGGGATCGAACCGATGACCTACTGAATGCGATTCAGTCGCTCTCCCAGCTGAGCTAAGGCCCCAGAACCAGTGTTCGCCACCTTACGGCAACGCGAACCCTGTGTATTCCACGGATGAAGGGATATGAGGGCGGTTTGGTTTCTGTGTGCCTCGTTTATGGGCTGATCCTGAGTGGATTTGCCCTGAGGCTGCTAAGTGTCTCATGAGGGACCGGCGGGATGCGCGGT
>NZ_JBKQWU010000227.1:0-529 GCF_047275745.1 Amaricoccus sp. W119
CTCCGATCGCAGGCGAGCACAGATGACCCGGGCGGGTGGTCCCCGATTAGGCGCCGATCACAGGGGCAGGTGGGCACCAATTGCACGCCGAAACACAAAGTTCACGGCCTGCCGAGGCAACGGGACGACATGCTCGATCCGGCCCTTCATCCGGGCGGCGGGTATGCGCCAGATCCCGGCAGAGAGGTCCAGTTCCCGCCACTCGGCACCGCGCAACTCGCCCGGGACGCACGAAAAGGAGAGCTGAGAGCTTAAGCGCGATCTTGGTGAGCCCGCCGGCTTTCTTGGCGTCCAGCGCGGCGCCCAGATGCTTCGGCTTGCGGCTGACCAGAGCGCCGCGAAGATCACGCGTGGGGTCGGAAGGAGCCAGTTGATTGACGACCGCGTATCTGAAGACCTGCCTAGGCGGCAAAGCCATAAATCTGGTTGGCGTTTTGCTGTGTGGCTGATTCAAGGCTCGAAACTGAGGGAGCCCTGAATGACACGTCGCCGGTACGAACTGACCGACCATGAATGGTCGATCCTCTCG
>NZ_JBKQWU010000228.1:0-526 GCF_047275745.1 Amaricoccus sp. W119
GCGGCTGCCGGACACCAAGGTCTCGCGCGTCCCGGAGCTACTTCCGTGGAACTGGAAGCCCATCACGGCCGCTACGCGCAAGGCCGCATGACCGCGGCCCAAGCCGGATGCTTACGAATGGCCTACCCGAAGACCTGGTTAGGACAGATAAGGAAACAGCCCGGCTTTACGTCTCCAACAGCGATTGGTGCCGATACTTGGGCCATGCGTGGTTTGGACTACCAGTAGCCAAAAAGTTTGGCGACTTCGGCCAGAAGAATGCGCCTTCGTTCCGTCCCATGATGAAGTATTTTCTGCGCCTTGATGGCGACGGGGGCTTTAACCATCCGGAGAAAAATTCCGAGAACCAGCAGCGGTCGTCCTATCAAGTCTGTTTGTCTTACATGTTCGGCCTTGAGTGGCGGATCGCGCGTGAACTACAGGATTTGGGCGATAAAGAGAAGATGCTGGAGGCATTGCGGAAGGTAGCAAGCACCTCCGGTGAGTTCCATCGTGAAGTGCAACACCGTTGACGGATGAGGTATCC
>NZ_JBKQWU010000229.1:0-526 GCF_047275745.1 Amaricoccus sp. W119
ATCCGAGGTCTCCGCGCTCGAAGCTCCTCCGTGCTCATTCTCACCCATCTCAACACCTCCGTCGGCCCAAATTAAGCCGTCTGGGATGTCTCAAGAAACCCTGGGGCGGAGGACTCCGAGGTTCACGCCGGACCCTGACGCCGGGCCGACGGAGGATCTCCGCTTCCTGCCCGTCGAGATCGTCGAGCCTTCGGGTCGAGACGATGCGCGCGCGCCGGTCGATGCTGGCGACCCGGTGGGCACGATCGAGATCGAGCTCGTTGGTGGCCACCGGATGCGGATCAATGGCGGCTACGATCCCGAGGCATTGGCCCGGTTGATCCGGGGTCTGTCCGGATGATCTCGGTACCGGCCACCACGCGGGTCTGGCTCGCGGCCGGGGTCACGGACATGCGTCGCGGCTTCACCGCGCTCGCGGCCCAGGCCGAGGCGACGCTCCAGCAGGATCCGTTCACCGGGCATCTCTTCGTGTTCCGCGGACGGCGCGGCGATCTGGTGAAGGTGATCTGGTGGGACGGCCAGGGCG
>NZ_JBKQWU010000230.1:0-524 GCF_047275745.1 Amaricoccus sp. W119
TGAATTGGCCCCCGTTTCGACCGGACACTTGAGCACAGCCATGGAGGCTTAGGCATATGCCTGAGCACGTGCTTATGTCTGAGATAGAGATCATCACTGATGGCGGCCGTCGGCGCCGCTGGACCGCCGCCGAGAAGCTTCGGATCGTGGAGGAGGCGCTGGACGACCGGGCCAGCATTTCGGTCGTTGCGCGCCGGAATGGCGTAGCGCCCAACCTGTTGTATCGTTGGCGCCGGCTCATGCTCGAAGGGGGAAGTGTCGCCGTGTCCGAGGACGATGACGTCACCAGCAACAAGGTCGTCCGCCAGATGGAGGACCGTATCCGCGAGCTTGAACGCCAGCTCGGCCGCAAGACGCTGGAGGTCGAGATCCTGCGCGAGGCGCTGGACAAGTCACGGTCAAAAAAACCGACCTTGCTCGCGCGGTCGCCGCTGAAGGACGATTTCCGGTGAAGGTCGCGGCCGAAACCCTGGGCGTGGCCCGATCGAACCTGATCGATCGGTTGAACGGGAGAACGAAGCCGC